>JBBSSN010000101.1:0-7131 GCA_038242035.1 Actinomycetales bacterium | reverse complement strand
TGCCGATATCCAGGGCAGCGACCCTGGCAATAATCTGTTCCTCATCCTGGATTCAGCCAGCATGGTCTACGTCATCTCCTCATCTAACGCAACTGACTTATTGCAGAGGCGGCCGCCCGTGGGGATCACCGGGAAAAACGGAATCTAGTCCTCGTTCTCGGCAAAAAGAAACAATGAAGGGCCCACAGCGTGATCCCCAACGCCCGGCTAGATGACGGCCTCAAAGAACCATAGGGAAAACGGCGTTGACAGGCGACCACAGCACCATTTTCAGCCCGGAACGGGCGTCCCGCAAGGGACACATAGGCTAGACGTTGAAGCGGAACTCGACCACGTTCCGGCACTTGAAAACGTTACAAATTGTGCAGCGTCTCGTCGATCGTACGCTTACTCGCCGTCGCGTTGGGCGTCATCGACACTGCCTTCAGCTCCCCGCAGCGCGTGCGGCGTCCACGTCGGCCAGCTCGGGGAACCGATGAGCACACCGTGCTCAAACGAAGCGCACGGACGAAATGGAACGCGTGCGCTGCTGTTGTCGAGCACCGCGGTCACATCGGCAATTCGGATCGCCGCGCCGAGATGCACCCAGAGGCGCGCGTAGCGGTCGCGGATCTTCTGCTCAGGCACCTCATGGCCGCCGCGGCGAACGCGCTCGCAGACGCGCTGGACGGTCAGCTCGACGGGGACGATGACCACATGCAGATACACGAGGTATCCGGCGTCCACGGCGTCCGAGACAAGCTGAACTTTGCTCGGGTGTGAAAACACCGTCTCCGAGATGAAGGACTCCCCGTCGGCGATTCGCTCGCGACGCCGCGCTTCGGCGATTTGCGCGGCTTCGTAAGCATGCGCGGCCTGGGCATCGGGCCACAGCGAAGCGGCGATCTCGTCGGCGTTGATGAACGGCAGACCGGTCGTCGGCTTCAGGACATCACGGACGTAGCTGGACTTCCCGGCACCGTTGGGTCCAACGAGCAGATGCAGCAGCGGCATCAGCCGCGAGCCGGGTGAACGAGGAGGTTGCCGTCCTCGTCGACCTCTGAGTACGATTCGCCTGCGGCGGCGAACTGCGCCGCGTAGTCCAGCTCGCCCCGCAACGCAGTCATGCGATCGGCCCATTCCTCACGGACGATAGCCTGCTCCTGCTCTCCGAGCGAGTCGTATGAGCTCGTGCCTGCGAGGACCTGGGTGATCGCACGGTGGTTCACCCCCGGCGACATCTCCAGCTCGCGTCCGATGCGCGCCCAATGCGCAATCTGCTGAGGCACAGTGCGCGACGTGACAAGCGTGGCTGCGAGCGCGGACTCATACACGTCTGCGGGGAGACGTGTCGGCTGGCTGGCCCTAGTCATGGTCCAATAGTAGCACCGTGCTACACGACCGACCTAGTCGCTCGCATAACAGTTCCTGTCGAGCACAGTTCTAAAATCGCTTTACGTGGCCACCAGTTGAGCCTGCGGGCCCAGAACTTGAGGTCCTCCAGCATGGACGGACAGGTCCGTGCCTCCACCCCGAGAAAAAACTGCAGACCAAAAGTCACCTACACATTGAATCTGAACTCAACCACGTCGCCGTCGACCATCACGTACTCTTTGCCTTCAATCCGTACCTTGCCGCGGGACTTGGCCTCCGCCATCGTCCGGGCCGCCATCAGATCGTCGAAGCTGACCACCTCGGCCTTAATGAAGCCGCGCTGGAAGTCCGTGTGGATCACGCCGGCGGCCTGCGGCGCCGTATCGCCCCGGTGAATGGTCCAGGCCCTTGTCTCCTTCGGCCCGGCGGTCAGGTAAGTCTGCAGGCCCAGGGTGTGGAAGCCGACCCGCGCCAACTGATCGAGCCCGGATTCCTCCTGTCCGCTCATCTCTAGCATCTCACGGGCTTCTTCCGGATCCAGTTCCACCAGATCGGCTTCCAACTTGGCGTCCAGGAAGATCGCGTCCGCCGGGGCCACGAGGTCGCGCAGCTCCTGCTGGCGTTCGGGGCTGCCCAGCACGGCGTCGTCAACATTGAAGACGTAGATGAACGGCTTAGCCGTCAGCAGGCTCAGCTCGCTGAGGTATTCGGGCTCCAGCTTGTCGGAGACGACGGAGGAAAAGATGGTGTCTCCGCGCTCCAGTACGGATTTGGCCTTCTCCATCGCTGCCAGCTCCGCCGGCTCGCGCTGCTTGAGTTTCACGGCCTTCTCCACCCGCGGGATGGCCTTTTCGATGGTCTGCAGATCCGCCAGGATCAGTTCCGTGTTGATGGTTTCCATGTCGGAGCGGGGATCGACTTTGCCATCCACATGCACCACATCGGGGTCATCGAAAACCCGGATAACCTGGGCGATTGCCTCCGCCTCGCGGATATTAGCCAGGAACTTGTTACCCAGTCCTTCACCCTCGGACGCGCCTTTGACGATGCCGGCAATGTCGACGAACGAGACGGTGGCCGGCAGCAGGCGCGCGGAGCCGAAGACCTCGGCGAGCTTGGCCAGCCGGGGATCGGGAAGGCTGACGACGCCGACGTTGGGTTCGATTGTAGCGAACGGGTAGTTCGCCGCGAGCACGTTATTGCGCGTCAGCGCGTTGAATAGGGTTGATTTGCCGACGTTGGGCAGTCCGACAATGCCAATAGTAAGAGCCACGGTATGAAAGCTTACCGTCCCTGCACCGTCCCACATGGTCCGGCGCCGTCTTCCGCCCTGGCCGGGTCCGCCGTCGGAGCCGCGCCGCTGCTGCGTCGGGGATGATGTCGGTGCCGCATGGGAAGGTAGTCAAATGAATGGAACTGCGGTTTTACTGGCGTCTCTGATGTTGCTGATTGGCCTGATTGTGGGTGCTGCCATTGCGGCGCTGTACTTCCGTCGGCGGCTGGCTGAGGCGGAGAAGGATTTCGACGGCGTCAGCAGCCGGCTGGGACAGGTGACGGCTCAGCTGGCCGGGGCCGACGCCGAACGCCGGCTGCTGGGGACGGCTAACCGTGCGCTGGGTGAACGGCAGGCCACGGACGCTTCCGTGCTCAACGCACTGGGTCCGGTGGCGGAAAAGCTCTCCGAGGTGCAGCGCCAGGTTGCACTGCTGGAGCGGGACCGTGTGGAGCAGTACAGCCAGCTCTCCCAGCAGCTGCGGGATGCCAAGGATGCCGATGCACAGCTGCTGCTGACGACGACGTCCCTGGCCTCCGCGCTCCGGTCCAATAGCGCGCGGGGAAAGTGGGGCGAGGTACAGCTGCGCCGGGTGGTGGAGGCTGCTGGGATGCTCGCCCACGTGGATTTCACGGAACAGGTCCATACGGCCACCGCGGACGGAGTCAGCCGGCCGGACATGGTGGTCCGGCTGCCCGGCAACAAGGAAATCGTCCTCGATGCGAAGGTGCCGCTGTCAGCATATTTGCAGGCACACGAGAATTCCGGTGCGGGTACCACGGAGGAGCTGCTGCTCCGCCATGCCAAGGCCCTGAAGGCCCACGTGGACGCGCTGGCGGGCCGGAAGTATTGGGAATCGGGCGCCAACACGCCAGAACTGGTGATTTGCTTCGTGCCGGCGGAGTCCATATTGTCCTCGGCGCTACTGACAGATCCGTCGCTGCTGGATCATGCAATAGCCCGCAATGTAGTACTGGCCTCCCCCGTCAGCCTGCTGGCGATCCTCAAGGCCGTGGCTTTCAGCTGGCGCCAGGATGTGCTGACCGAAAGCGCCAAGGAACTCTTCGAGCTCTCCAGCGCGCTGTACACCCGGCTGGGAACTCTCGGAGACAATGTGGGCAAACTTGGATCTTCGCTCAAGTCCTCGGTGGATCGTTATAACGCGTTGGTGGGAACGTTGGAGGCCCGGGTTCTCCCCACCGCCCGCAAGCTCAACTCGCTGGACCCTCAGACGCTGGCCACTCCACCGTCGGTGGAGGTTTCCCCGCGATCGATGAGCGCTCCCGAACTGCTTTCCGTCCCGGCCGGACCCAACTAGGTAGCAGCAACTGCACTCATTGAGCTATATGGGTGCAGCTGCTGCTACCTGGTTGGGTCAGCTGGAGGGACGGGTGCCTCGGCCGCCCAGTCCCCGGCTGGTATCGCCGGCGGCCTTCAGCGTGGCGCGTAGCTCCTTGGGCAAGGAGAACAGCAGGTCCTCTTCCGCGGTGACGATTTCCTCGACGTCTGCGTATCCGTAATCAGCCAGCAGGCGCAGCACATCCTGCACCAGAATCTCCGGAACCGACGCTCCGCTGGTAACCCCGACGGTAGCCACGCCCTCAAACCAGCTTTCATCCACTTCATTGGCGAAGTCCACCCGATACGACTTCGTGGCCCCGTACTCGAGGGCAACTTCCACCAGCCGCACCGAGTTGGAGGAGTTTGCCGAACCGACAACAAGCACGAGATCCGCGCGCGGGGAAATGTTTTTGATGGCGACCTGGCGGTTGGTTGTTGCGTAGCAGATGTCATCGCTGGGCGGGTCCTGCAAGGTGGGGAAGCGTTCCTTGAGCAGCCGGACAGTTTCCATCGTCTCGTCGACGCTCAGCGTTGTCTGCGACAGCCAAATGACCTTTTCCGGGTCGCGGACCTTAACCTCGTCCACTTCGTGCGGTCCATTGACTATCTGAATGTGTTCGGGAGCCTCACCGGCTGTTCCCTCGACCTCTTCGTGGCCCTCGTGCCCGATCAGCAGGATGTCGAAATCGTCCTTGGCGAAACGCACGGCTTCGCGGTGGACCTTGGTTACCAGCGGACATGTTGCATCGATGGTGCGCAGTCCGCGGTCCGCGGCGGAAGCTATCACCGCGGGCGAAACTCCGTGCGCCGAAAAAACGACGAGAGCGCCTTCCGGCACTTCCTCGTTCTCCTCGACAAAAACCGCGCCTTGGGCCTCCAACGAGCTGACGACGTGCACGTTATGCACAATCTGCTTACGGACATAGACCGGTGGCCCGTAGTGTTCCAGCGCTTTTTCCACCGCGATCACGGCCCTGTCGACTCCGGCGCAGTATCCGCGAGGCGCGGCCAGCAGGACTTTTTTTTGTCCGGTAATGGGCATTGCGGCCGCGACCTGGGCGGGCGTCCGGCGCCTGCGCGGTACCGCAGGCATGGGGATGGAAACGGCAGTGCTGGTCATAAGGCCATTCTACGTGTTGCCCCGAGGCCGTCTGGAGGAACCATGCTCTCGGCGCAATACCCTCCCCAGGCCGCCCACCACAACCAGAAGTACGGCGACCAGGAGAGCGACCACGATCCATTGCCCGAAGTCCTTAGTGGCAGCCGCGACAAATTGTTCCTTGAAGAGCTCCGCGATCGGGTTGCCGCTGCTGCTCGCCAGCACTGTTGCGCTGATACGATCCACGGCCAGCTTCCATAAACCGGCAACCACAGCGAGACCAAGCCCCGTCAACACCAGGGTGCTCGTTCGCCGTCGTGCGATCACCAAGGCAAGCAGCAGCGCAAGCACCGCCCCGCCGGCCAGCCAATAGCCAAGGGGGGCATAGGTGCTCAACCGGACGATGGCCGTACGCTGGGCCGGCTGACCGACCTCGATCAATACCTGTTCAGGCGGCGTCACCGTCACGCCAAGGCCCGCCGCCACTTTGGTCTCCAGCAACGTCAGCAGCGGCGCAATATCCAATGTCACTCGGTCCTGCCCGCCCGGGCCGGGGGTGTCGGCAACCGTGAGCCGGTGACTGCGGCGCAGGGTTTCGGTCCAGGCGCCAGGATAGCCCGGGTCGGAGCTGAGCGCCTTCGCGGCCGACTCGATGCTGGGCTGGACGAGGGCCAGCAATGAGGAATTGAGCTTCAATTGCGACGACACGGTCTTCACCGTTGCGTCCGCTAATGCCTGCTGGAACGCGGCATCCGAGCCCAACGGGGCAGCCATCGCGACGAATCCGTCTTCCTGGACGACATTGCGGTCAGCCCAAATGGCCGGGACGGCTACGGCAGTCAAAACCAAGGCCAGCAATACCATGATGGCGGCGACAACAGTGCGCATCAATCTCCCATAAGTTCAGCCGTCTGTGCGTATTAGTTCATGCCAGTGCATGTCAGTGCTCAACTGTATCCGGCCGTGAGGTCTCCTCAGGCAACGGAGCTAGGAGGGTGAGGGTGTCGGTGGGCCGGTGCATGATGTGGTTAGAGTGGAATTGTGACCAAATCCGGAGGTACGTCCCGTGGCTGAAATATCCTTTCCGCCCAGCGGTAGTCCCGCTGCTGGCACCTCTACCGGGGAATCCGCCGGCGACGAGGCGCGAGCGGCCGACGATTCCGGTTCCGGTTCCGGTGGAGCATTGCCCGCGCAGATGGCCATCCCGGCGACGGCGGGTGAGACGACCGCCGAGAATCCTTGGCCGTTGCATTTGCTTTCCGAAAAGCTCAAAGCACACATCGAGCGTGCACCGACTGCTTGGGTGGAAGGGCAGGTCATTGAACTCAATCGTCGCGCCAATGTCAGTTATGTGACGCTGCGGGACATAGATGCCGAGGTTTCACTCAGCGTCACGGTGTGGGGCTCGGTCATGGCGGCCATGGAGCACCCGCTGGAGCGCGGTGCTCGGGTGGTCGCCCAGCTCAAGCCCGATTTCTGGGTCAAGACCGGCCGGTTGTCCATGCAAAGCCGCGATATTCGGCCCGTCGGACTCGGGGATCTCCTGGCCAGGATTGAGCAACTGCGTCATACTTTGGCGGCCGAGGGCCTCTTCGACGCGGACAGGAAATCAAAGCTCCCGTTGCTCCCGCATTGCATCGGGTTGATCACCGGCCGCAACTCGGATGCCATGAAGGACGTGCTGCGTAACACCTCGCTTCGCTGGCCCGCCGTCCAGTTCGAGGTCCGGGAGGTAGCGGTCCAGGGTGTCAACGCCGTTGCGCAGGTCACCGGCGCGCTGGCCGAACTCGATGCCAACCTGGCCGTGGACGTGATCGTCATTGCCCGCGGCGGTGGTTCCCTCGAAGACCTGCTCGCATTCAGCCATGAACGTCTGATCCGGGCTGTGGCGGCGGCTCAAACTCCGGTGGTCAGCGCCATCGGCCACGAGGCAGATCACCCACTGCTGGACGACGTCGCTGATCTTCGAGCGTCCACCCCGACCGACGCCGCCAAACGGATAGTTCCGGATGTCGCTGAGGAACGAACCCGCGTTCAGCAGGCGCGGGAGCACCTTCACCGAAGA
>JBBSSN010000100.1:0-7349 GCA_038242035.1 Actinomycetales bacterium | reverse complement strand
GGCACCGCCCGGGATCTGCGCTTAGAATTATTGTGCTGGAGCAAAATGGCTCCCATGAGGGAAGGGAGGTGCCCGTGAGTGTTTTTGACGACATCAAGGGCAAGGCCGCGGGACTGGTCAACGGCAACGAGGCTGCAATCCGGAACGGCATCGACAAGGCCGGGAACTTCATCGACAGCAAAACCGGTGACAAGTTCAAGGACAAGGTCGACGGCGTCCAGAACGCTGCTAACGGCTTCCTCGGCAAGGTGGGCGGTAACCCGAACACCCGAACCGACGAAGGCACCGGGGATCGTCCCGCTTAGAACTCCCTTAGCCTGAGAATTGCGTCAAAGGAGCGCTGGCCCTGCCGAGAGGCAGTGCCAGCGCTTTGGCGTTTAAAGCTTTGGCGTTTAAGACAGTCCGTGACAGTCCCGGGACACTGAAGTACTGTCGGGCAGCTTTAGGACGACGGCAGGTCAGCTGGCCTCCTGTTTTTGGCCCTCCCGAACCAGTGCTGTCAGCCGGGAAACCGCGCGGTAGTACTTCTTCAGGTATCCCCCGGCCATCATTTCCGCTGTGAACAGCGAATCGAAGGGAACCCCGCTGGCCAGGATCGGCACGTCGCGGTCATAGAGACGGTCGGCCAGCACCACGAAGCGCAAGGCAACGGACTGTTCACTGATGGTTTCCACGTCGCGCCACACGACGGCGTCGATGCCGTCCAGCAGTTGGCGGTAGCGGCTGGGATGGACGGCTGACAGGTGATTCACCAAGGTATTGAAATCATCCAGGGCCACGGTTTTGTCCGCGAAGTCGGCTTTGATCAGGGCGTTCAGATCACTGTTGGACAGCGGCTGCGGCGGAGTTGGCAGGCCGCGGTGGCGGTAATCCTCCCCGTCGATCCTGACAACCTCGAACTGGTCGGCCAGTACCTGGATTTCGCGCTGGAAGTCAACGGCGGCAAACCTGCCCTCGCCGAGCGAACCGGGAAGCGTATTGGAGGTGGCCGCGAGTTTGACTCCGGCGTCCGCGAGTTCGCGCATCAGCCGGGACATCAGCACGGTGTCTCCGGGGTCATCGAGTTCAAATTCGTCAATACACACCAGCTTGTAGCTGCTCAATGCTTCCACCGTCTTACGGAAGGACAGCGCGCCCACCAGATTTGTGTATTCAACGAAGGTCCCGAACGCCTTCGGACCGTCGGAAGCATGCCAAAGCGAGGCGAGCAGGTGGGTCTTGCCCACGCCGAATCCACCATCGAGGTAGAAGCCGGACCGCACGGCCGGCTTCTTCGCGGCGAAGAGCTTCCGCAGCCCTTTCGGCTCGGGGGTATTAATGGACTCCGCGAAACGCTCCATGGCCCTGACCGCCATGGTTTGCGACGGCTGGCCCGGGTCTGGGCGATAACTGGCAAACGAAACGGAGCCAAAGCGCGCAGATGGATAGAAGCCCTTGAGAAGCTCGTCCACCGTCACCGACGGCATGCGGGCGGAAAGTTGCTCAAGCTGTGCCAAGGGGCGGTATCCATTCATCTCGGTGCGGATTGTTTCGCCGCGCAGATTATTTCGCGGTGCGGGTGCACAGCAAGAATACCGCCGGAGATGTTGCGTTACGTTAACGGATGCGGAAGTTTTGCGGCCCGCAGGTGGTTAAGCTGAGGTAAAGGCCGAAAGATCACGACGAGATTAAGGACTACCATGCCGATTGCAGCAGAGACCAACGAAAAGTTTGCCGCGTATGCACATCCTGACCGGCTGGTTTCCACCCAATGGCTGGCCGATGCGCTGAAAGCCGGCGCCACGGCGGATGGATCACTGGTACTGGTCGAGTCCGATGAGGACGTCTTGCTGTATGAAACCGGTCACATTCCTGGTGCGGTGAAGATCGACTGGCACACCGACCTTAACGATGAAGTCACCCGTGACTACGTCGATGGAGCCGGCTTCGCCAGACTTGCCGGTTCCAAAGGCATTTCCCGGGACTCTACCGTGGTGATCTACGGCGACAAGTCGAACTGGTGGGCAGCCTATGCACTGTGGGTCTTTACGCTCTTTGGTCACGAGGACGTCCGCCTCCTGGACGGCGGCCGGGATAAATGGATTGCCGAGGGCCGCGGACTGACCACTGCGGCACCGGCGGTCAACGCGGCCAGCTACCCCGTCGTCGAGCGATCCGATGCCCCGAACCGTGCCTTCAAAGACGAGGTGCTGGCCCATCTGGGCAAGCCCCTGATCGATGTGCGGTCGCCGGAGGAGTACACGGGCCAACGCACCCATATGCCTGCCTATCCGCAGGAAGGTGCAATGCGCGGGGGGCACATTCCGACCGCCGCGTCCATCCCGTGGGGCCGGGCCGCTGCCGCCGACGGCACCTACCGCAGCCGCGAAGAACTCGAAAACCTCTATCTTGGCGAAGCCGGACTCAAGCCAGGAGACGACGTGGTCGCCTACTGCCGCATCGGCGAGCGGTCCAGCCATACCTGGTTCGCGCTCAAATACCTGCTGGGTTTCGACTCGGTGCGCAACTATGACGGTTCCTGGACCGAATGGGGCAACGCCGTTCGCGTCCCGATTGCCAAAGGCGCCGAACGCGGCGAGCTGCCGACAGCACGCTGACCGCCGTCGGGCTTCAACGCCCCCCGCGCCTAAGTAGCTGCGCCTAAGTATCCGCCGCCAAGTAACCGCCCTTAAGTAACCGCGGCCAAATAATTGCGGCCAGGTAACCGCGCCGGCGGAAATCTGAGTAGGCTGGTTTCGATGACTACTATAGCTGCACTGCCTCCCGCCTTGGCGGAGATTGTTGACGACTTCCAGGCCCTCGAAGAACCCGATCGGCTCCTGCTGTTGCTGGAGTTCTCCCGCGGGCTGCCGGCTCTTCCGGAGCGCTTGAGCGATCATCCGGAGCTGCTGGAACAGGTAGTTGAGTGCCAGACCCCGCTGTTCCTGACGGTCGAGACCGAAAAGGGCGACGACGGCGACGTGGTCCGGCTCTTCTTCAAGGCACCCAAGGAGGCGCCGACCACACGCGGTTTCGCCGGCGTCCTGCATGAGGGCCTCGATGGGCTTCCGGCTGCGACGATTCTGGCCGTCCCGGATGACATGCCGGATCTGCTGGGTCTGACGCGGGCGATCACTCCGCTGCGGATGCGCGGCATGTCCGCCATGCTGGGACGGATCAAGCGCAAGGTTGCAGCAGCGGCCGGCTAGTCCTCCGGGGCCGAAACCCGCGGCAGCTCATGGCGCCCCAGCCGCGGCTGCAGCCAATCGGTCACGACGGCTTCCCAGCGCTGCGGATCGACGTTCCATTCCTTCGTATGCAGTGCGAGACTGAACGGCTCGAGCGTCACCATCTCGGGATTGCGCAGGGCCAGTTCGGCTGAGGGCCCGTAGGGGACAAAATCATCATCGACGCTGTGAATAATCAGTGTTGGAGTGCGCAATTCCACCGCCCGGGCCACCCAGTCCATACTTTTCAGGTCCACGGGCGCCGCCAGCCCGGTCAAACGCCGGCCCATTGGATGGCTGAGCATGAGCTGGCCATACTGGCCGACGGCGGCGGGAATCCTGTTCAGCTCTGCCTGGTGCGCCAGCACATCCACCCAACTGATCACCGGTGCGTCCAGAACCAGGGCCAGAATCACGTTCCGGTGCTTGCTGAGGTCGGCCGCCTGCAACGCGATAGCGCCGCCCATCGAATAGCCGAAGAGCACCACGTCCCTGGCCCCCTCGGAGAGTGCATACTCAATGGCGGCCTCTACATCCGGCCACTCGGTGGCACCGAGCCCATAGCGGCCGTCTCCGGCGGCGGGGGCTTCGCCGTCGTTGCGGTAGGACATCAATAAGCAGTTCAAGCCAAGATCGTGGGCGGTCCGGACCGTCCGAAGTCCCTCGTTTCT
The DNA here is from genome assembly GCA_038242035.1 of Actinomycetales bacterium. GTDB lineage: Bacteria > Actinomycetota > Actinomycetes > Actinomycetales > Micrococcaceae > Arthrobacter_M. Next base: position 3,472 of record JBBSSN010000100.1, on the reverse strand, counting down.
GCTGGCGCCCCGTCCGTGCACCATGATGGCCCAGGTACTTTGTCCGGCCCCGGAGCGGAAAAGCCAGGCCGGTGCGGGGCCCACGGGCAGCTCCAGTGTGACGTCTTCGGCCGTCAGCCCCACGTCCTCGGGTCCGGCGAACACGGCCGAGCTCCACCAGCCGCGGGCAGCCTGCCCCAGCTCGGAGCCGCTGACCCGCAGCACCTCCCGCGTCACCGTGCCTTCACGCGGCACGTAAGAGCGGATGCCGCCAATCACCGCATGTCCCGCTCCCCCGTCGAAGAACAGGCTGTAGGTCCCCGGCACCGTAGTTTCCGCCGTCGCCGGTAAGACCACTTCCAGGGCCATGCCGTCCCGGATCACGGCCAGAATGGGCAGGTCTTGTTCCCGCTCCTTCGCCGGTGTGACCACCCGGCGGGCGAAGTAGGCGGCCAGCGCTGCGGTTGCAGTCAGCAGCACGGAGCCCGCCCCCGCACCGATACCGACGCCGGCAATGGTCCATTTGAGCCAGGAGCCCGGCGCGCGGACCTGTGCCGGAACCGCGTGCGGGCCGCGGCGGGATACGTTCGCGGGCAGGGGTCGGCTGCGCTGGGAAGTCGGCGGGGCTGAAGTCGGCATGCCTCCATTGTCGCCAACCGGGCCGGGATCGTCGAGCGGCGCACCGCAGGTTGCTCCCACGGGCTGCTGCGGACACCTTGCCGGGGCGGTTGCTGACATACGCTTAGGCCATGACTGATTCGATCATTATTCTCACCGAGGAACCGCTGGGCGACGTCGACGCGGAAAACATCACCCGGTTGTACGACGACGGCGACGACGTAGCGCTGCAGGTGCTGGTTCCTGCCAATACCAAACGGAATCTGCTCGTCGACGTCGTCGACGGGCTGACCATGCTGGACCTGCCGGCCGTGCTCCGGGAGCTGCGGGAGAAGGCTCCGGACGAGAAGACGGTCCGCGCCGAGGCAGCGCAGATTCTTGCCGTATCCCTGGCAACCTTACAAAACGCCGGCGCGCGGGTCACCGGCCAGGTGTCGGAGGGAAACGCCGTCGACTCTCTGGTGGCGACGGTGCGGGAAACGCAGGCCCGGCAGGCCGTCGTCGTGACCCGTCCGCATGCTCTTGCGGATACCTTCCGGCAGGATTGGGCCAGCCAGGCCCAGCACAAGCTTGGCCTCCCGGTGCTGCATCTTTACGCCGGCTCGGGATTTATTGGCGACTCCTAAGCGTTAAGCCACTATGAGCAATCAGTTGAACGACCAGACGAACAATATCCAGGGCACTTCCGACCAGGAAGCCAGGACCGACCAGTCCGGAACCGACGAGCCCAAAACGGATCAGCAGTGGCGCGAAGAACTCACTCCGGCCGAATTCGACGTGCTGCGGCGGTCCGGAACCGAGCGGCCGTTCACCGGCGAATATTGGGACTCACACACCGCCGGCGTCTACAAGTGCCGGGCCTGCGGTGCAGAGCTGTTCACCAGCGGGGAGAAATTTGATTCCTCCTGCGGCTGGCCCTCCTTCTGGGCACCGCTGGCGGAGGGAAATGTCAGGTATATCCACGACAGGTCACTGGGGATGGACCGGGTCGAGGTCCGTTGCGCAAACTGCGATTCCCACTTAGGTCACGTCTTTGAAGGCGAGGGCCTGGGCAATCCGACCGATCAGCGCTTCTGCATCAATTCTGTTTCCCTGACCTTGGCTCCTGCCTCGTAGACAACGGTTGATGGTGTGCTGGCGCGGGCCAGCATTCCCGGCTCTGGCCCAGTCCCCGGGTTTTCTGCCTGTGAGCATAACCTTTGCTAATGTTGCAGTTGATTTCGAATAAGTGTTGCTGTCGCGTTGATACGCTCTTAGGAGACTCAAACCGGCCGTTTCCGTCCTATGGCGGAAATGGCCCATGACAGATAAGGACTGGCACGGTGACCGAGACACTCAACGCATATTCCCTTCCGACGCAGGAGCGCGAAACCGGGCACGCCGGTCAGTTGGAGCGCCGGGCCGGTGCTGCCGATCTTCTCGGCAATAGCGACTGGCTTGCCCTCAAGGCAGCCGCGACCGCCCTCCAGCCGCTGCAGATTAAAGACGGTTCTGTTCCCGAAGCAGCCGATCACGGACCGGCGGCGGAGTACGTCGGCATCATCTGCCGCGCCATCGAGGCCTTGGCACCGAACTTTGCGCACGACGACGAGTACCTGCGTCTGCTGGTCACCGACTTTCAGCGGTGGCGGGACGGCGGGTTCGCCGTCCCGGACTTCCTCGATTCCCTGCTGGCCTTCGCACCGGCTGCCGAGCGCATCGACGGGCTGGGCCACTTGGTGGTCTTCCCGATGTACACGCAGAACGGCAGCACCAGCCGACTGGTGGAAGCGGTGCTGATTGAAGTAATCTGGCCGGAATTCGTCGCCGAGCTTGAATCCGGCGCGTACTCTAATAAGCTCTTCGTCCCGGTCCGTTTCCTGGACTTCACCGCCGGTTACGACAGCAATTCCGCCGTGCTGTTCCCGGAGAGCGTCGCGGTGCGCCAAACGCCGTCGTTCACGTGGGGCGCCATTTTTGCCGACCGCGAGGCCGCACGATTCCGCCGCGTCCTGCGCGCGGCCGCTGCCACCACGTCGCTGGATCTGCCCGCGGACGCTGCGGCTCTGCTCGATGACCAGCGACTGGCCCAGGAAACGTTCGTGATGTGGGACCTGATCCACGACCGGACGCATATGCGCGGGGACCTGCCCTTCGACCCGTTCATGATCAAGCAGCGGATGCCGTTCTTCCTGTACTCGCTGGAGGAGCTGCGCTGCGACCTGACGGCGTTCCGCGAGTCCGTGAAGATCCAGCACGACGACGACGCCTCACCACAGGCGCGCAAGCACGCCAAACTCGTGCAGTACGCCGTCATCTTTGACCGCATCTTCCGCTTCGCCATCACCGGCAGCCGCGTCCGCAACTATGACGGGCTCGGTGGCCAGCTGCTGTTCGCCTGGCTGCACCAGCACCATGTGCTGCACTGGACCGACACGAAACTCTCGATTGACTGGGACGAGGTGCCCGACGTCGTCATTGCCCTCGGTACCGCCATTGAAGAACTGTACTGGCGCTCGATCGACCGGCCCAAGACCGCGCATTGGCTAGCCGCTTACCAGCTTGTCGCCGGCACCGTCACGCCGAATCCTGCCTCCGTGTGGGCCAAGGGCGCGGACGCCCTGCCGCTGGACGGCCCTCCGCGCGGGCTGACCGACCAGGTGCTCGATGATGAATTCCCGCTCTCCATGTTCTATGAGGCGCTGGAAAAGAAGATGCGGAGCGTGATCGAATCCACCGCGGGCATCACCGGCGAAAGCCCCGAATCCGCGGCCTCGGCTTAAGTGGGCCTCGGCTTAAGTGGATAGGGTTGGAGCTGTGACCCAGAGCCAGGAACCAGAGAAACTGACCGTACTCATCGCCGGCGGCAGCAGCCCGGCCGGCATCGCCACCGCGC
>JBBSSN010000099.1:0-7418 GCA_038242035.1 Actinomycetales bacterium | reverse complement strand
TGGCCGCCTGATCCGAGCGCGGTTCCACAGTAGGCTCCCGCCAAGTCATTTGCCGAGATCGCATGGCACTCACGCCCTGCGGTGTCAACGCCGGCCAACGGCGTGACACCAACCTCATGGATCGAGGCTGCCTATAGGCGGAAGCCCAGTACGGTCAACCCCATCGGGTTCTTGACAAGGGCATCTCGATCGACTCCACCGTCACCGTCGCCGAAGACGACGTGTACTAGAAGCCGGTTGACTTGAACCCGGTTTTCGACCGGGCACCACTGCCATTACTCCGCTCGGCACTGATCTGTACACCGCACTCGGATACCAGGTGTTGACTTTCTCCCGCCGCGGCTATGGTGGCACCCGTGTGGGTGCACTGACCGCGGCCGAGTTCGTGCCCGCAGTGCGGTTTCGTCGTTCCGATTGCGTTCGGCCCGTACCTGCAGCGACTGACCTGGAGGATGGTGTGCGCCCTGACCACCTCGGACCGAGACCTGCGGTTAATGATGGCCTCCCTGTGGACCCTGTGGACGTGGGGGTTGCCCACCGCGCTCTCTCCTGCTGGAGTCCCGGACGAACGAGCATCTTCCCGGAGGAGCCAGTCACGGAGCTCTTCCCGGGTTTCGAAGGCGACCACGGGTAAGGCGTCGTGGATGATTGCCGGCGTCGATTCCGATCAGCTGGGACGAGGTTGTCCGCTCTGCTCCGCAAGGATGATCGCTTGGCGGATGAGGTCCCGCAAACCGCCCGGCACCGCTTGGTCGCGAAAAATCTGCAGTCTCCGCATGCTACTTCGCCCTTCGCGGCCCAGCAGACCGGTCGGATCTGGCAGTTCAGCGCCGCGGTAGAAGAAGACGTTGACCCAGTCGTGGGCGGTATAAATTTTGACAATCGCGTGGCCGTGCAGACTGAAGTACGGGTGGCCCCACTTGATGAATTCGTCCAGCGCACCGGATTCGCGGATCATCATGATGAGGGCTTCGGCGGTTTGACGAGGCCACGGGTCAGGCAGGTTGTCGAGATAGAGGACGACTGTGGACTTCATGAGTCGGGGCTGAGACCGACGCCCGCCTCCCACTCCGAAAGCAACGGCTGCAACCCGTGCTCCCGATAGATCAGGAATGTCATGCACTCATCTTACGGAGCCCCACCGGAGGGCACAGTCCATCCGGGTTGGAGACGGCCTCCATAGAGTTGCACCGCGGATGGGGATTTGAACAGGTTGCCCGTGCATCAAGCCTCCACATGACCAACTTCACCGGGGGAAGCAGACTGTTGACGCGGGCCCGACGCAACGCCGCCGAAGAGCCCGCTTAGCGCCCCCTCGCGGACCGTGACACGGAAGGTGGAAGACTGGGTTGATGGACCGTCAGCAAGCACAAGAGCACACGTCTGTCGTGATCCGGCCGTACGAACCCTCGGATGCTGCAGAAACTCTGGCGGTGTTCATCTCGGCTGTGACAGAAACTGCTGCCGCGGACTACACGGCGGAGCAGGTACAAGCGTGGGCTCAGCCCGAGAGGCGCGACACAGGGACTTGGCACGCAGCGATGCTGGCCCGAAACAGCATCGTTGCCACAATCGGAGGCGAACTCGCCGGCTTCTCGGATGTGAGCCCCAACGGTTACGTGGACATGATGTTCGTCTCGCCGCGTCACCAGCGACGTGGAGTAGCGCAGCAGCTTCTCGCGCACGTGGAGGCGCATGCACGCCGCGAAGGGACACCCGCGCTCTCAGCCGACGTGAGCATTACAGCGCGGCCGTTCTTCGAGCGGCATGGCTTCACAGTCGAAGCAGAAGAGCACCCGGTGAAAGCAGGGGTGGAGCTGATTAACTACAAGATGCGAAAAGAGCTGCGATAGCGGGTCGTCGCACCGTGACTCTGCTGTCTGGGTAAACCCTCCGCTGTGGGCCCCCAGCGCGCTGAAATCCGGGCGAGTCGAGTTCGCCCGACGGAAGGCGGTCCACCAATCCTCTTAAGGACAGTCCACTCGATCCCGCTGGCACTGTTGCCACTTCTGCTCCTGTTAGGCATCGGGCGAAGTAGGGCTTGGTACGTCATTTTCCGGAGGCTCCACTTCCTTTGTCTGGGAGGACTCGCGCTGCTCTCTCCGCGCAGCCCTTATGACCGGGATAGCGACGACAAAGAAAACCATGAGTGAAAGAAGCACCGCGACCTAGCGAATCCGCAGGCCATTGCTGCGGGTCCTTCTTCAATGGCTCTTTCTCCGGTAGTGCCATGACGCCAGCGTATAGTGCGGAAATAATCCCAGGCCCCTGTTCCGGCAGATTCATGCGCTTGTGTCATTGGTCGTTCCACAACACGTTCCACTACAGGGCACCGGCGTAGCTGATTTGCTGATTATTTAGTCGCGTTATGCGCCGTTTGTGGGCCGAGCTTGGCGTGGCCATCGTCAGCACCATACTGGCCCCGAGTGCCCTGTTTTGGAATGAGGAAAATGCCCGGCGTCGTCCTGCGCACGGTTAAATTGGACAATTTAGGGGTAGGGGCGGAGGGCTAGCCGAGCCGATTCGCCTGAACCGTTTCGCCGTCGTCGGCTTTTGGCGCGGCTTTAAGGATCAGCGCCACTACCCCGGCGGCCACCATCGCCAGCCCCACGGCCCACATGCCCGCCTGCTGGGTGCCCGTGATATCGGCGAGCCATCCGGTGACGTATGGCCCGATGAAGCCCGCCGTATTGCCCACGGAGTTAATCAGGGCCACGCCCGCGGCGGCTGCGGCACCTGAGAGGAACATCGTGGGCAGCGGCCAGAACGTGGGAAGCGCCGCGCAGATGCCCATCGTGCAGACGGTGATGGCGATCATCGCCGCGACGGGGGAACTCAAGTAGAGCGCGGTCGGGATGGCGACGCCGCCTACAATCGTCGGAATGGTCACATGCCAGACGCGCTCGCCGGTCTTGTCGCCGTGTTTGGCCCAGAAGTACATGGAGAAACAGCCGAATACGTACGGGATGGCCACAATGAAGCCCTGCTGCAGCACGGAGAAGTCGGTGTGGAATTCCTTTTTGAAGCCGGCGATGATGGTGGGCAGGAAGAATCCGATGGCGTACAGTCCGTAGACAATGCCGAAGTAGACGAATGCCAGCGCCCAGATCCGCCCCCGTGTCAGTGCCTGTTTGAGCGTCACATGGTAACGCCTGGCGGTCTGCGCCTCTTCGGCCTCCATCTCGCGGCTCAGCCAGGCCCGCTCGTCGTCGTCAAGCCATTTCGCGTCGGCCGGCCTGTCGGTCAGGTAGAACCAGCAGATCACGCCCACGATGATGGCGGGTAGGCCCTCGACCAGGAACATGAAGCGCCAGCCGTCCAGACCGCCGAACACCTGGTGGCCGGAAGTGATCAGCCAGGCGGACAGTGGGGATCCGATGGCGGAGGAGAGCGGCACGGCCAGCATGAATAGCGCGACGGCGCGGGCGCGCTCGCGTTTGGGGAACCAGAATGTCAGGTACAAAATAATGCCGGGGAAGAAGCCGGCCTCCGCCACGCCAAGCAGGAAGCGGAGCACGTACATGGTGCCGGCGTTGGGCACCCAAGTCATGATGGTGGCGATGATGCCCCAGCTGACCATGATCCTGGCTATCCACCGCCGGGCGCCGAACTTGTGCAGGGCCAGGTTGCTGGGCACCTCCAGGAGCAGATAGCCGACGAAGAACAGCCCGGATGCGAGCCCAAAGGTGCTGGCGGTGAAGCCGAGCGCCGCGTTCATCCCGTGCGGAGCCGCGAAGGCGATATTGGTCCGGTCCAGATAGTTGATGAAGTAGAGCAGGCCCAGGAAGGGGGAGAGCCGCCACGCGACCTTGCGCATCACGCGTTTGCGCATGGTTATGTCTGCGGCCGGTGCCGGATGTGCATTGATCGTCATGGACGCTCCTCAGTGAGCTGGCGCATCGGCAGCCGACGCGCGGATGGTGTTCCTGCCATGCTAAACCCCGGGCTTTCGGGCCCTCCGGGTCTCCCGCGGCTCCCGGAGCTCACCGGGCTCGCGGACGGATGGTGCGTGGTAGCGTGCGGAGAATGAGCTCTGAACTCCTGGCGCGCCTGCACGGTGCCGTTCCGGCCGACCGGATTCTGACCGATCACCTCGCGCTGCTGGAATACAGCCACGACGACGCCGAATGGGCTGACTTCGTGCCGCCGCTGGCGGTGATCCGGGCCACGACGACCGAAGAGGTCGCGGAAGTCGTTCGGATTGCGGCCGCGGAGAAGGTCCGGGTGGTTGCCCGCGGTGCCGGAACAGGATTGTCCGGCGGGGCTAATGCCGTCGCGAACTCCCTGCTGGTCTCGCTGGAGCTCATGACCGCCATTGTGGAAATCAATTCGGACGAGAGGTTTGTCCGGACGCAGGCCGGGGTGATCAATGATCAGCTGCGTGCGGCCGTCGCGGCAGAGGGACTCTGGTACCCGCCGGATCCGGCCAGTTACAAGATTTCCACCATCGGCGGCAATATCGCCACCAACGCCGGCGGGTTGTGCTGCGTCAAGTACGGCGTGACCCGGGATTACGTGCTGGGCCTGAAAGTGGTGCTTGCCGACGGATCGGTGGTGGACCTTGGCAGGCGAACAGCCAAGGGCGTTGCCGGATACGATCTGACCGCACTCATGGTCGGTTCGGAGGGGACACTGGGCATCATCACTGAGGCGACCTTGAAGCTCTTGCCGCTGGCGGGGCGGGAAAACCGGGCCGTCGCGGGCTACTTCGCTGATTTGGTGGATGCCGGGCGCGCCGTGGCGGCCGTCAGCAGGGCCGGGATCATTCCCGCCGCGCTGGAGTTGGTGGACCGGACGTGTCTGCAGGCCGTGGACGATTGGCAGCACCTGGGACTGTCCCAGGAGGGTGGCGTGCTGCTGCTGGCATCGGTGGACGAACCGGGGGCCCGGGGAGAGGAATTGTCCAGCGAGCTGCATGCGATCTTTACCGCAGCGGGAGCGACCAAGGCGGAGCGTTCGCTCAGCGCCGAGCATGCCGAGGAATTGTTTCTGGCCCGCCGGCTCGCCTACCCTGCGCTGGAGCGGCTGGGCCCCGTCCTTACCGAGGACGTCTGCGTGCCGCGGACCGCTGTGCCGGAAATGCTCCGGCGGATCGAAGACACCGCGCGGCGGTTCGATACCAGGATCGCCAACATTGCCCATGCCGGAGACGGCAACCTGCACCCGCTGATCATCGCTCCCGTGGACGACGACGGCGCCAAGTCGCGCGCGAAGGACGCGTTCAACCAGATCGTGGCGGATGCGTTGGAACTGGGCGGAACGACGACGGGTGAACACGGCGTTGGGCTGTTGAAGCTACCGGGAATGTTGGCGGAGTTTTCTCCGCGCGTGATCGAGATGCACCACAGCATCAAGGCGGCACTGGATCCGGCGGGCCTTCTCAATCCGGGTAAGGCGTTCCCATCGTAGGATCAGCCGAGGTGCCGGGCCGGTAGTCCGACGGGTCGTGGCAGATGCGCAGCACCTCGGTAATGGTGTCCGGGTCGTTGGTCGTGAGCGCCTCGAGGATACGCTTGTGGTCCCGCGCCACCTTGGACTGATGCTCCGGGCCCTGCCGGTAGGTCATCGTGATCCGGCGCTGGATCGGGTGTTCCCACATGGCGGCGAGCGTGCTGCGCAGGTATTCGTTGGGGCAGGGCTCGATCAGGGCGGTGTGGAATTGGCGCCCCAGCGCGAACAGTCCGACGGCGTCGGACGGGTCGATGGTCTCAAATTCATCATTCATGGCGCGCAGCCGGACCAGCTGGCCGGGGGAGTGCTTGCCGCAGGACTGCCGGGCCGCCAGGGCCTCCAGCGTGTAGCGCACCTCGTAAACATCCTTGACGTCCTGATCGGTGAGCTCGTTGACGATATAGCCATGGCCCGGGACCAGGGTGGCCAGGCCGGCCAGGGTGATCTGGGTCAGTGCATCGCGGACGGGCGTGCGGGAAACGCCGTACTGTGCGGCGACCTGCTCCTGGACCAGCGCCGAGCCGGGCGCAAATTTGCCGTCGATGATGTCGGAGCTGATCTGCTCATAGACGCGGACAGCCAGCGGACGAGGATCGCTCGTCCTGATGGTGCTGGGCATGGATGCCATTCGGATTCTCCGACTGTGATGGAGGGTTGGCGCTGTAAAGGACTGTTGTCAGCGTAGACCGGTTGTCAAAGTCTAGTGCTCCGCAACGTTGCGGGAATTGTGCCGATGGTGAGCAACCTCACAAAATTTCTTGACCGCCTTGTATTCACCGTATACAGTGTATACACCCGAGCAAGGAGGCTTGAAATGTACGTGCTGAATACGTGGTATGTAGCCGCATGGTCCACCGACGTAACCCGCAAACCGGCGCGCCGGGTCATCTGTGAACAGCCGATCGTGCTGTTCCGGACTCAGGACAATACCGCGGTTGCGCTCGCGGACCGGTGCGCCCACCGCGCCTTCCCGCTTTCCGAGGGCCGCACCATCGGCGATTCGGTGGAGTGCGGGTACCACGGCTTTACGTACGGGGCCGACGGCGTCTGCACCAAGGTGCCGGCGCAGACTACGATCCCGGAACGGGCGCGCGTGCGTAAGTATCCGATCGTGGAGAAGGACGGCTGGATCTGGGTCTGGACGGGGGACGCCGAGCTGGCTGATCCGGCGGATGTGCCGGACACGCACTGGATGGTGGATCCTCAGTGGGCCACGGTGACGCACTCATATCACTTCAAGTGCCGTGCCGACCTTATCCACGACAATCTGCTGGACCTCACCCACGAGTCCTTCCTGCACAAGACCACCGTCGGCGATGACTACATCTACGAACACGGCATCACCGTTGAAGTGGAAAATAACGTGGTCAGCGTTGACCGGCTGATGCCCTCCGTGGCCGCGCCGCCGCTGTACGCGGACACCATGGACGCCCGCGGCCTTTTTGACCGCTTCCACTGCACCGAGTTCTTCGTCCCTAACCTGCACGTGCTGCACTCGGGCATCACCGGTGAGGGCCGCCCGCGTGAAGAGGGTTACCTGATCAAGGTGCTCAACGGCATCACGCCGATCGATGAGCACAATTCCTGGTACTACTACGCGTTCAGCCGCAACTTCGCCATCGATGATGCACAGGCCACCGCGGACCTCCACGTCGGCCTGGCCACCGTACTGGATGAAGACGCCTCGGCGCTTGAGGCTCAGGAGATTGGCATGCAGGACCGCCCCGCCGGCGAGTTCGACGTGCTGATCGCCCAGGACGGTGGCGTGGCGAAGGCCCGGCGCATCCTGGCAGCACTATTGAAGAAGGAACAGCTGCACAAAGATCAGCCGAAGAATGTACAAGCAGCCGCTGTCCCGGCCGGAACCCGGGAGCCTGCTGCTCCCCGGTCGGCATAGGAGACGGCATGTGGATGCTTGTGCGGGCCAACGCCCTGGGAATAGAGACGCAGCCGGAGCGCGGCACCAG
>JBBSSN010000098.1:0-7419 GCA_038242035.1 Actinomycetales bacterium | reverse complement strand
TAAAGGCGAAGAAGTTGCTCAAATACGAGCTGGCACCCGGCAATGAGGAACTGCTGGCGCGGATGCTTGGTGATGTGTCCCGTGCGGCCGAGTACCGCCAGGAAGCACAGTTACTGGCCCGGCAGCGGTCGTCCGTCCCGGCCACGGGACTGGCGGCGCCGGGATCCGGCCGTTCGACGGCGCCCGGCACGGACCTATCGGCAGCGCCCGGCACGGGTAGTTCGACGGTGCCCGGCACGGACAGCCTTTGACCCGGGAACCTGCAGCGGTTGGCGGGCGGACGGCGAGTGTTTATGCCCAGCTGATGGCCCTCGCGCAGAAAGCCGCTGCCGGCGGTCTCGATGCCGCCCGCGATGATCATTGGCCGCGCCCGTTGGATCCACGCACGGCACGGAAGGCTGCGGTTCTGCTGCTTTTTGGTGCCCTGGATAACGTTCCCGCCGCCTCCGGCAAGCCGTTGGCTCCCGCCGGGCTGGATGTGCTGCTGGTTGAGCGGGCTGCCACGCTGACGGATCATCCGGGTCAGGTCGCATTTCCCGGCGGTGGAGTCGATGCGGGGGATGGCTCTGTGGACGCGGCGGCGTTGCGTGAGGCCGTGGAGGAAACCGGACTGGACCCGGCCGGAGTCCAGATCCTGGGCCGCCTGCCGGAGGTTGCCCTCCCGGTCAGTAATTTCATGGTGACACCGGTCCTGGCCTGGTGGACCGCTCCGTCCCCCGTCGCCGTGGTGGACTACGGCGAGTCCGCCCAGGTTTTCCGCGTCCCGGTACGCGATCTGCTGGATCCGGACAATAGGTACACGGCGACGCTGAACCGTGACCCACGGACCTTCAGCAGCCCTGCCTTTCTGGTAAACGGCGTCCTCGTGTGGGGTTTCACCGCCGGAATCCTGAGCCGCTTGTTCGACCATTTGGGCTGGTCGGTTCCTTGGGATGCCGACCGCATTATCTCCGCACCGCTCTGACAGCGGCGCCCGGCGCGGCTACTTGGCGTCGGCGTAGGAGTCGACAACGGCGATATTCACCGGAAACGCGATCGGTATGTTCCCGAACAACAGCCGGGTAGCAGCCCGCGAGGATTCCTCCAGGACCTGCACGACGGTGGCCAGCAGATCATCCGGGGCGTGCACCATAACCTCGTCGTGCAGGAAAAAGACCAGCTCCGGGCCTTTCCGGGGTGCAGGCGTTCCGTCCGCTGGGCCGGCGGCGGCCGTCGCCGTACGTTCGGCCGCCAAGGTGCCCAGCCGCCGTCGTACTTCGGCCAGCCAGCAGGCAGCCCAGTCCGCCGCTGACCCCTGCACCACGAAATTACGGGTGAAACGCCCCCGCGAACGCGCCGCGCTCTCCGCCCGCCGTTGCTCCTCCGCTGTGCTGCTGCGCTGCGTGGCCAACCATTGATCCGACGGCGGAGGGCAGCTGCGGCCCAATCTGGAGGTCACCACCTCGCCTCGCTCGCCGGCCCTCGCAGCTGCTTCCACGAAACCAACCGCATCGGGGTAGGTCTTGGTCAGCTGGCCCATCAGCCGCCCGGACTCGCCCGTCGTCGCGCCATAAATGGCACCCAACAGCGCCACCTTTGCCTTGGCCCTATCCCCGCCGAATCCTTGCGCGGCAATCCCGGCGTAGAGGTCCTTATCCCGGGCGGCTTCGGCCATTGTGCTGTCCTGGGCCAAGGCCGCCAACACCCTTGGCTCCAGTTGCGCGGCGTCGGCAACGATCAGCTTCCAGCCCGGATCCGCATGCGCTGCACCGCGGATTTGCCTGGGGATCTGCAGCGCTCCGCCACCGCGCGACGCCCAGCGCCCGGAGACAACGCCGCCGACCACATACTCGGGACGGAAGCGGCCACCGGCCACCCACTGGTCCAGCCAGGCCCAGCCATTCGCCGTGTGCAAGCGGCTGATTTTCTTGTAGGCCAGCAAGGGCTCAATGGCCGGGTGGGAGATCTGCTCCAGCTCCCACGATCGGGTGGTTTTCGTCTCAATGCCGGCCCGGTGCAGAGCACGCACGAGTTCCTGTGCGGAATCCGGGTTAAGCGATGGAGCTTTGAGCTCTTCGCGGAGCCGGCCGGCAAGGAACTCCATTTTCTCCGGGCGGTGCGCACCGATTGGGCGCGGGCCAAGGTGCGTGACGAGGATCTGCTCGTGCAGATCGGCACGCCAGGGCAGGCCGGTGTGCCGCATCTCCGCGGCGATCAGCGCGCCCGCTGACTCGGCTGCCAAGAGCAGGGTAAGCCGTGCGGGCTGGGCGGATTCCCGGACGGACTGCAGCTGGGCGGTGAATTCCTGCCGCAGGGCAGCCATCTCCGGGCCGTCGCTGCGCGGGTGCTGGTCAAGTTGTTCGAAAAGGCTGACTTGATCCGCGAGGGCAGATCGAGGCTCAAGGACATCGTCCAGCGGAAGCGCAGCCGTAGTCCGGGCATAGTCCGTGCCGGCGGTAAAGACGGAATGGACCAGGATATTGCGGCACAGGGCGACGTCGTGGCAGCGTTCTATGCGTACACCCGCAGCCAGCAGGTCCGGGTACCAGCTCTGCGCTTTGTTCCATACCCAGCGGGGTCGATGCTCCTTTTCCAGCTTCTGTTCCAGCTCCCGGACCGCTAGCGGAAGATCGGTGCGAGCGACCGTCTGGGCGGCGATGGCCGCTCCGGAGGCATCGAGGCGGAGAATATCCACGGCCGGAACGGTGCCTGCTGCGCCGCGTGGAGAAGGTGCCAGCAGGAGATACATAGCTATATTCTCCCTCGCGCCGGGACCTCCGCAGCACGGCGCGCAGCACTAGAGCCGGCCGGCTTTGTCCCGTACGTCTCCTCCACATGGTTGCCGGCTGCGCCGTGGACCAACAATTGCCCGTGGTGCTCTATGGACGGCAAGTGTGAGGCGAAGAATCAGATCATGCCGGAACATTCGATCATCAGGGGCCGCAGGGCGGGGCATCTGTCCACGCTGCGGCCTCTGGCCGGTGTGCCGGGCAGCCGGGCTGTGGCCGACGCAGCCACTGGCGTTCCGGCGTGGTTGCCGACTCGGGGGAGCAACGTACTCCTGGTGACTGCATCGCCTGCCCTGCAGGACGAAATCGGGCGCGTCGCCGCGGCTGCCGCCGTCGCACTGACGGTCGTTCCCTCGATGGAAGCGGCTGGTGCCCAGTGGGAGGCAGCTGCCGCTGTATTGATCGGCATTGATTTGCTCGGCGCTGATGCGGCGGGCAGCCCTCGTCGTCGAAGGGGCCCGACGCTGCTGGTGGGATTTTCAGCGGACCGTGAGCAGCTGTGGCGGCAGGCTGCGCTCTCCGGTGCGGATCGGGTTGCCGCCGTACCGGAAGCCTCTCAGTGGCTCGCCGAGTTCCTCAGCCAGCTCCGCGACCCCACAGCCGAGGGGTTCGTGCTTGGCGTGCTGGGCGGATCCGGGGGCGCGGGTGCATCAACGTTGGCGGTATTGCTCGCCGCCTGTGCGGCCGCGGACGGCATCCGGACGCTGCTGGTCGACGGCGACGAGTGGGGCGGCGGATTGGATATCGCGGTCTGCGCTGATGAGCCGGCCGGGCTGCAGTGGCCGGATTTGCTCGCGGCATTCGGTACTATCAACCCGGATCAGCTGGCGGCCGCGCTGCCCGTGGTTGCCGGTTTTTCGCTCCTCTCCTGGGGGCGGCACGGGCCGGTTCGTGGGACCGATGATGAGCGCGCTTCCACTGGTGCTGGTGCTGAGGTCCTCCGGTCTGCACGCCGCGGCTATGAACTCACGGTGGTCGATCTGGGCCGCAACCGTGACTCGCTGGCAACGCTGGGCGGCCATTGTGATCAGCTGCTCGCGGTGGTGCCGGCCCTATTGCGGCCGGCGGTGGCCAGCGCCCGGATAGTGCGCGAATTGCCCGCTGTGCCGGTCGCGCTGGTGGTGAGAGGGCCGCTGCGTGAGGGGATGGATACCGAACTGATCGCTGAGGCCGTGGGCTGCGCCGTCATGGCCGTTATGCCGGTGCTTCGGATGGCTGCCGCCGCTACCGAACGCGGTCAATTGGCAGAGATTGCCGGCGCACGCCCTGCTAAGAAGCTCGCGGCGGGCATCCTGTCCAGGCTGCGGGGCGGGCCGCGATGATACGCCGTGCCTCGCGCCAGGGACTGCGGGCGCTGGACGAAACCTTGCTGGATACCGTCCGTCGCACGGTGCTTTCCGAGGCAGGACCGGTCACGCCGCTGCGGGTTGCAACCGCGGTGCGCGACAGCGGACGGCTGTTGGGAACGGCGGGCTCGTTGGCCGCGGTGGAGAGCATTAACGCCGAGATTAGCGGGCTGGGGCCACTGCAGCCGCTCTTGAAGGACCTCCAGGTAACAGACATTTTTGTCAACGGTCCGCGGTCCGTTTGGGTTGATCGGGGAAGCGGTGCGGAGCCGGTCGATGTCTCCTTCACGGGCGAGAATCAGCTCAGGGCGCTGGCCGTGCGGCTGATTGCTGCCGGTGGACGGCGTCTTGATGACGCCTCGCCGTGCGTGGACGTGCGGCTTGACGGCGGCTACCGGATTCACGCTGTCCTGCCGCCGATTTCCGCGCAGGGCGTGATTCTCTCCATCCGGATCAGGCGCGCGGAGGTTTTCACGCTGGACGAGCTTGTGACGTCCGGATTTGCCGAACCGGCAATCGCTGCGATTCTGCGTGCCATGATTGCCCGCCGCCTGAGTTTCCTGATCAGCGGTGCCACCGGAACGGGTAAGACCACGCTGCTTTCAACGCTGCTGAACCTGTGCGACGCCAGGGAGAGGCTGGTGCTAATAGAGGACGCGGCGGAACTTGAGCCGGACCATCCGCACGTGCTCACCTTGGAGGCCCGACATGCCAATGCGGAAGGCGGCGGAGCTGTGGACCTGACAGAACTGGTTCGACAGGCCTTAAGGATGAGTCCGAGCCGGCTGATAGTGGGCGAGTGCCGCGGTGCCGAGGTCCGGGAGCTTCTTTCCGCTCTCAATACCGGTCACCGCGGCGGTGGAGGAACGATACATGCCAACGGAGCCGCGGACGTACCCGCCAGATTGGCAGCTCTTGGCGCCCTCGCCGGGCTCAGCGTCGGAGCCGTCGCCATCCAGGCTGTCAGCGCCGTGGATGTGGTGGTTCATCTGGAACGCGGGGCTTGTGGACGCCGTGTGGCGGAGATAGGGGTTGTGAGCCTGGCCGCAGGCGGTCTGGAAGTCACGCCTGCGCTGAGTATCGGGGACGAATCCCGCCCAGCTGCAGCCAGCGGGCGAAGGTCGGCGGAGCACGCGAATGGTCCGCGATCCCAGGACGCGGGCCGGCCACTTTCCTATGGACCTGGCTGGCAACAGCTGCTGACCAGGCTCGGAGGAAACGTCCCGGGCACAGGACCGGTCAGCAGGGGCAGATGATGCACATGGTGGTTTTCCTGTTGCTCGTACTCGCGTGTGTGGTTTTCTGGCTCCCTGACGTTCGATGGGAGCGCGCTCCGGACCAGGCAGCTGAGCCGTTGATCGTCCTTCACGGAACGGCGCGGCGGGGGCGGCAAGGTCCGGTCCGCTCCGCACAAGCGCAAGGACGAAAAGGACAGCCTCCACGACGTGGCTATCCGTGGCTTCGAACGCGACGGACGGGAGCCATGGAAACAGCGGAAATGGCGCGGCTGGTCCGCCAGCTTTCCGCTCTGCTGACAGCGGGTCGTTCCGGGCAATATATCTGGGCGGATTTGTTGGCAGCACGGTCTGCTACCGTGGCCCACAGCACCTTGACAGCCTCGCATTTGGCGCAGCCCCTACCGGAGACGGGTGGGCAGGACGATTTGACTACCGGGCTCCTGCACTGCGCATGTCGGGCGGCGGTACTGGGACTCAGCGTTAGTTCGGCTATCCGCAGCGGTTGTGCCCTCGTGGACGGGGTCCGCAGACTGCGGACACCATGCCTGTATTGGCGCCAACTGGCAGCCTGTCTCGACGTCGCGGAGGCCAGCGGGTCGCCGCTGGCTGCCGTGCTGGCGCGCTACGCCTTACGGCTCGAGACGGAGCTGGACGCGATTGCGGTCAGGGAAACCGCCCTGGCTGGTCCGAAGGCCACCGTACGGTTACTGAGTTGGCTGCCGGTGCTGGGTCTTGTGCTCGGCATGATCATGGGTGTCGACCCGTTGGCCGCCCTATTTGGCGGCCCGATCGGCTGGGCCTCCCTGCTCACGGGTGCCGCTCTGATGGTCGTCGGTCGTTGCTGGTCCGGAGTGCTGATTCGAGCGGCAGCCCGTGATGCACCGTGAGACTTTGGGTGTGGCTGATTTTCGCACTGTTGAGCAGCGCCTGCACGCTCTGGCTGTCCGTTGGGGCACGCGAGCGCTGGCTGAATGTGCGGGGGACGAAGAGCGCTGATGCCGACACGGAGGTTCAGGACCGCGGTATCCAGGATGTGCCGCTGATTCTGGAATTGCTGGCAACTTGCCTGGACGCTGGTCTGCCGATGCCCCGTGCACTGGAACTGCTTGCGGAAGTGGCGGAAACGCAGACACGGGAAGGGCTGCGGACCGTAGTTGCAGGTTTGAGTATCGGGGCTTCGTGGCAGACGTCCTGGCATCCAGTCAAGAATCAGCGGGTGCTCGGCCGCCTTTACGACGCGCTGACCTTCGCGGCTGTCACCGGCGCCCCCGCTGCCTCGTTGCTCTATGCCGAGGCGGCGCAGCTACGAAGATCCGCACAGCGGGATTCAGAACGCCGTGCGGCTGCTCTGGGGGTCCGTTTGGTCATACCGCTGGGGCTTTGTTCCCTCCCGGCGTTTGTCTGCCTGGGAGTGGCACCGGTGGTGATTGCGATGATGCACTCCTTTCACTGACAGATAAGGCCCTCCACAGCTCGCGTTGCGGGCGGCTGCGTCCACTTTGTGCGATGTTCGCTTTCGCAGGATGCCGGGAGCGCGAAAAGTTAAGACAACCCGCCGGATCGGCGGTCAGCTTCGATCAGGAGGACCACATGGCCAGGCTAACTCGAGTACCAGGCAACGCAGCGGGAACGGAACGGTCTCTGGAGACTTCGTATTCGAACATTACGGAGATCTTCCCCGGCGCCGCCAGCGGATATCCCTTGATGGGACCGGGCCGCGCCAGGCGGAGCGACCGGGACCTTGGGATGGCAACTGCGGAATATGCTATCTGCACGCTTGCAGCGGTTGGCTTTGCCGGGCTGCTGGTTGTGATCTTGAAAAGTGATGAAGTGCGCGGCTTTCTCCTCGCAATCATCCGCAATGCCCTGAGCCTGCAATGACCCTGGCATCGCGACCGCGCTCCGCCGCTGGCGTCGCTCCACAGCCCAGGCAGCGGGGATCGGTGACCGCCGAGCTGGCTGTTGCGCTCCCGTCGCTGACCGCACTGCTGGCCTTGCTCATGCTCGTGGCGCTGATCGGCGTCACACAGCTGAGGCTGGAAGAGTCTGCCCGCTCCGCGGCCCGTT
>JBBSSN010000097.1:0-7431 GCA_038242035.1 Actinomycetales bacterium | reverse complement strand
GTGGACGTGCAGGAACTCGCCGATTCATTGGGCCGGGTTACCCGGCCCAATGGAGATCCGCTGCCCACAGCCGCCGCGGACAGAATCCGCACACTGCGCCTTGCCGAGGACGAGCCGCTCCTGTACTCTCCCGGCCAGATGGTGATCCGTTCGTTTACGGCGGTGGATGAATTCCACCGGGGGTATACCGCGCAACTGGCAAGCATGCTGGTGCCCGAACGGTTCCGGGAACCACATCAGCGCCGGACGGAGGCAGCGCCGGGATATCCTGGCCCGCCGTTCACCAGGATATCCACCTGGGGCATTCCGTTCAGCTGGTTTGTGCTGGTCACGGAGACGGACCGGACCGAGGTGGTGGAGTCCGCGGGCCGCATTCTGACGGTACGAATCCAGGTGCCCCTGGCGATTGCGCTGCGGCGTGCGGAAGCCTGCGTGACCATGCTCGAAGGCACAGCGGAAGAGCTGGACCTGCACGAAGAATTGGCAGACGTGGCGAACTGGCTTGAGGGATTCCGGGAAGAATCCATCCTGGAGCTCGATTACGGCCCGGTGGCGGATCGCGTCTACCCCGATGATTCACCGATGGACGTAAGGCTGGGGCTCGAATGCCTGGCCGAGGGAGACCTGACCGGGGCGGCGGCCGCCTACCGCAGGCTGGCGTCGCGATGGATACCCATCCGGCAGCTGGCCCGCGCGTCCTGACTGATCCGCTCAACGGCACGGTGGCGCCGTCGTACCTCTGACAATCAGCTGATGTGCCACAACGCTGTCCCGCACGGCCCCGGTCTTGCCCGCGAGCTCGGCGATCAGCATGCGGGCCGCAATCGAGCCGTGCGCGGTCGGATCCTGCCCGACGGTGGTCAGCCCCGCGGGCTCGGAAAACTCGTGGTCGTCGATGCCGATGACGGACAAGTCCTCCGGTATCCGGATTCCCCGCCGGTGCGCCTCAAACATCAATCCCAGCGCCATTTCATCCGAGGCGCAGAAGACAGCCGTCGGCATAAGGGACGGGCTGTCGAAAAGCCGTACGGCGGCACGCACTCCGTTGCGCACCGTATAGTCCCCCGCCACCTCCCATTCCGAGCGAGGTCCGAGGCCCGCGGCACGCAGCGTCGACTCGAATCCCTCGGTCCGCAAACCGGGAACGGTGAAGTTCAGCTGGTCTTCCCAGCCGCCGTGCAGATGGCCGATGTCCCGGTGACCCAGGTCAAGAAGGTGCTGCGTCGCGGCAGCCGCCGCCAGCGAATCATCAATGCGGACGCTGCTGCAGCCGCCGACCGGACCGCCGACGGCGACGAGCGGGATCTCGGTGCGGTGCAGCTGTTCGAGCTCCTGATCGGACAGGGACAAACACAGCACTACCAGGGCGTCCATTTGTTTGCGCACCATGTTCCGGTTGA
The DNA here is from genome assembly GCA_038242035.1 of Actinomycetales bacterium. Taxonomy (GTDB): domain Bacteria; phylum Actinomycetota; class Actinomycetes; order Actinomycetales; family Micrococcaceae; genus Arthrobacter_M. The sequence continues at coordinate 6,031 of JBBSSN010000097.1, read as the reverse complement.
ACAGCCGCTGCCTGTCTGAGGCATAGCCGCCCAGGCTGAACAGGAGGAGGTTATAGGAATGTTCCCTGAGCTCCTGTTCCACGCCCTCGATGACACGGCCAAAGTACCACCTGTCCACGAATGGAGCCAGCACTCCAATGGTCCGCGTACGCCCGGTGGCCAACGTACTGGCCGACGGAGAGGCAACGTATCCGAGGTCATCTGCGACGGCCAGGATTCGGGCCCGGGTTACCGGGCTGACCCTGGGCAGGCCGCGGATGGCGCGGGAGACGGTGGCGGTGGAGACCTTGGCGGCCGCCGCCACATCATCGATACTTGCCGCCATGAGTCCCCTCATCTTCAAGCGGTTAGGGCATCCTGGCGGGTGCGGCCGGGTACTGGCTGTGCTGGCTGTCTGTACAGCTACATATGGCGCCTTGCCCGGCGCTGCGGCAGTTTGCGGCGCAGCCGGAGCATCCCCCACACGGCCAGCACGATGGCCAACAGCCCCATCGCCCAGCCCAACGCCGGCTGACCCGTGATTTCCAGCCAGAGCGTCATCGCCAGCAGAATTACTCCCCAGAATGCGAGGAAACCAATGATGATGTCGAAATCCTCCCCCGAACGCTGGCGATGGCTGACACCTGGCCGGACCCCGCGGCGTGGCGCCGGAACACGTGCGGAGCCGCGCATTATTTCACCGCCCCGGCGGTCAGCCCGGCGACAATCTTGCGCTGGAAGATCAGCACCAAAATCACCAACGGAATGGTGACCACCGTTCCGGCGGCCATGACTGCCGTGTAGGGCTCCTGATGCGGCTGGGCACCCGCGAAGTACGCGATGGCCACCGTGACCGGTTTAGTTTCATCGTTGGAGAGCTGGCTGGCGATCAGGAACTCGTTCCAGGCCGCGATGAACGCCAGAATGGCGGTGGTGAAGATGGCCGGGGCAGCCAGCGGCATTATCACCTTTCGGAAAGCCTGCCCCTGTGTGCAGCCGTCGATCCGGGCCGCCTCCTCCAGTTCCCACGGCATTTCCCGGAAAAATGAGGTCAGGGTATAGACGGTGAGCGGGAGTACGAAGGAGATGTCCGGAATGATCATCGCCTGATAGGTCCCATACCAGCCGATGTTGGTGAACAGCTGGAACAACGGCGTGACGAGGGCAACACCGGGGAACATCGAGGCACCGAGGATGAATCCGAGAACCAAAAACTTGAACCGGAACTCCAGCCGCGCCAGCGCGTAGGCGGCAAAGACACCGACCACGAGAGCGACGACGGTGGTTACTCCGCCGATGATGAAGGAGTTCAGCAGGTTCCGGGCAAAGTGGTTGCCCAGATCGGTGGAGAACACCGTGGTGAAGTTGTCCCAGGTGACGTGCGTGAAGAACGGCGTGGGATCGAAGGTGTAGCCGACGTCCCGGAATGCCGTCACGATCATCCAGTAAAACGGCAGCAGGCACCAGATGAAAATCAGCGCTGCACTGATGTACGTCCTGCCGCTGGCCCACCGGGCCCGGTTGCGGGCGGCCGTTTTCGGTGCCGAATCGAACGCCGGAGCCTTCAGTGTTGAGGCGGTCATTTTCCTTTCCCCTTTCCACCGGAGGCCGCGTCCACGGCGTTTGCGCCGAGGAACCTTATGAAGATGAAAGCGACGATGAAGATAATCAGGAAGGTGATGGTGGAAAGCGCCGCGGCTGAATTAAAGCCATTACGGATCTGCGCCACGACCAACAGGGACAGTGTGGTGGTGTCATTGGCACCGCCGGTCATAATGGCCGGGAGGTCGTACATCCGCAGCGCGTCCAGCACGCGGAACAAAATAGCCACCATGAGCGCCGGCTTGACCAGCGGCAGGGTGATCTGGGTGAACCGCTGCCAGGCCGACGCGCCGTCGACCTTGGCCGCTTCATACACATCTGCCGGGATCATCTGCAGCCCGGCCAGGATCAGCAAAGCCATGAACGGCGTCGTTTTCCAGACGTCGGCGATAATGATGGCCGCTCGTGCCGGCCCTGCACTGCCCGTCCAGAGGACGGCCGTGCCGAAGAGCTTGTTCGCAATTCCTTCAAAGGCGAAGATGAAGAACCACAGCTTCGCGGTGACTGCGGTGGGGATTGCCCAGGGAACCAGGACGGCCGCACGCAGTGCGCTGCGCCCACGGAATGCGCGTGCCATGATGACGGCCATCCAGAATCCCAGGATGGTCTCCAGGACTACCGTGATCACCGTAAAGAAAAACGTGGTGTAAGTGGCGCTCCAAAACTGCGAGCCGACACTTCCCGGGGCGCACGCTTCCGTCCCGCCGTTGGGTGATGCGCATTGCTGGAACAGCCAGCCGATGTAGTTGGAGACACCGGCAAAACCGCCCGCCACGAATGTCCCCGTGACCGGATCGAGCCCCTGATCATGTTGCAGAGACATCACAATTGCATTGATGACGGGGTAGATAATGACTATCGCCAGAAGGATCAGCGTCGGAGCTATGAGCATCGTTGCCCATTTGCCCTGGCTCTTGGCCCGGCGGTCCTGTCCGACCCCTCTGGCTTCTTTTCCCTGCTTAACCGGTTTTACCGGTTTGGGGCTCTTAGCCCGGTGCGTCGTCGTTGGATCCGCTCCGATTGACATGTCCCCTCCTTTCCAAACGGAATCGATCGCTGCTCCGGCACACACGGCGCATCTGGTTGGCTCTGCTCTGATTTCAGCCAGCTACTGCTTCAGGCTCCTGCGGGCGGCGCTGGGCCGCCCACAGGGCTCTCCTGCTAGGAACTTGCGGAGCTGATCGCCTTCTGCATATCAGACATAGCCTGATCAACGGGCTTCTCACCCTTCAGCGCGGCATAGGCATTGTCCTGGATCGCCTTGGTGACGGCCGGGTAGAACGGCGTCACGGGCCGCGGGACGGCGTTCTCAATGGAGGTCTTCAGCACCGGAAGATACGGCAGCTGCGCAACCAGATCCGGGTCCGTGTACAGCGAGGCCATCACAGGAGCGAGTGAACCCTGCGTGGCGTAGAACTTGCCGGATTCCTCACTGGTCATGAATTTCACGAAATCCAGGGCCGTGGCCTTGTGCTTGGAATACGCGCTGATGGCCATATTGTGGCCGCCCAGGCTGGAAGCACCGGGCCCGTCCTTGCCCGGGAGCGGAGCGACGCCGAAGGTGTCCTTCACAGTGGAGGTACCATCCGTCTTGGCCAGGTTGTACACGTAGGGCCAGTTCCGCATGAACAACAGGTTACCGCCCTCGAAGGCCTGCCGGCCCTGCTCCTCCTGGAAAGTGATGGCTTCCTTGGGAATGTTCCCGTCCTTGTAGGCCTGGACCAGGTTGTTCATTCCGGCCTTGGCCTGATCCGTATTTACCGTCGGCTTGCCGTCCTTGTCCACCACTGTGCCGCCCGCGGTGTTGATCGCCTCGGAGACATTCACCGTCAGGCCCTCGTACTTCGCGAACTGACCGGCGTAGCACCCGATCCCTTTGTCCCTGGCGATCGAACACATGCCCATCATCTCGTCCCAGGTCTTGGGCGGAGTGGGAACCAGGTCCTTGCGGTAATACAGCAAGCCGCCATCCGAAGCCTGCGGGACGGCGTAAAGCGTGTCCTTGTAGGTCCCCGTTTTCACGGTCGCCGGCAGCATTTTCGAGGTGTCCACCGCCATCTTGTCCTTCAACGGCTGCAGCCAGGACTTTGCGGCGAATTCGGCGGTCCAGATGACGTCCACAGATGCAACGTCGTAGCTGGCGTTCTTGGCCTGGAAATTCTGCACCAGGTCATCGTGCTGCTGGTCTGCGTTGTCGGATTGTTCCTTGAACGTCACCTTTTCATCCGGATGGGCCGCATTCCATTTGTCCAGCTGCGGGCGGACGACGTTGCTGTTGTCTTTGCCCTGGACGTAGGTAATGGGGCCGCGGTCGGTGAGGTTGCTGGCCGCATCGCCGGCGCCCCCGCCCGATCCGCCGGAAGTACCTCCGCCGCCACATGCTGCCAGCGCCAATGCCAGCACGCTCACGACCGCCAGGGGTGCAATTGACTTTGAATTTCTCATCCTGCGCTCTTCTCTTGAACTAAACATGAGTTGATATACACAGCCCCGGTTCAATTTCCGGCGCGTGAGATTGAGTGGTGCAAGTCACTCTAGTAAGCTGGCCGGAGGTTGTGCAAGCGCTTACATCAAATCGTGATCTTTGTTCGCAGGAGGGCAAAAATGGATTCCGCTATTCCCCTGTCCAGCGATTCGCGGGTCGAGGCAGAGGCCGCTCCCAAGACTCCCTGGTGGGCCGACGCGGTTATCTATCAGATTTACCCGCGCTCCTTTGCGGACTTCAACTCAGACGGGATGGGGGATCTACCCGGCGTTACCTCCCGTCTGCCCTATCTGCGGCGGCTGGGCGTTGACGCGGTCTGGCTTTCGCCGTTTTACCTCTCCCCACAGGCCGATGCAGGCTATGACGTCGCGGACTACCGCGCCGTGGACCCGCGCTTCGGTGAACTGCGGGATTTTGACGCCCTGCTGGCACAGGCGCACGAAATGGGGATCAGGGTCATCGTGGATCTGGTGCCGAACCACACCTCGGACGAGCACACCTGGTTCGAGGAGGCCTTGGCAGCCCCTGCCGGTTCCCCGGCACGGGACCGTTACCTTTTCCGCGATGGAAAGGGAGCGCGCGGGGAGATTCCGCCCAATAATTGGCAGTCGATTTTCGGCGGCAACGCCTGGACCCGGCTGCAGGAAAACGGCCTGCCCGGGCAGTGGTACCTGCACCTGTTCGATACCAAGCAGCCGGATCTGAATTGGGAAAACGCCGAGGTGCGGGAGGAAATGCGCTCGGTGCTGCGTTACTGGCTGGACCGCGGGGTAGACGGTTTCCGCGTGGACGTGGCCCACGGGCTGGTCAAGGAAAAGGGGCTTCCGGACTGGTCCGGGCAGGCCGCGATGGTCGAAGGCAGCGAGGCTTCCGCGCACGCTCCGCACACCTCGACGCCAGAGGCGCTTAACGTCGCCGTCGACCCGTCACCCGATCCGCCGCAGTACCGGCCGAAACCGGCGATGGATCCGCCGTCACCGTATCTGGACCAGGACGGTGTACACGAGATATACCGTGACTGGCATCAGGTGCTCAAGGAGTACGACGGCGACCGAATGATGGTTGCCGAAGCCTGGGTCGAGCCTGCCTTGCGACTGGCCAGGTACGTTCGCGAGGATGAGATGCAACAGGCCTTCAATTTCGACTTCCTGCTGGCCGGGTGGGACGCACGGCGAATGGCCAAGGCAATCGACGAATCGCTCGACGCCGCTGCCAGTGTGGGCGCGCCGGCCACCTGGGTACTGTCCAACCATGACACAGTCCGACACACCTCCCGCTTCGGGCTCAGCGATCCCACGACTTTCCCCAAGGGCATCAGCTCCGAGGACGAGCAGCCCGATGAGGAACTCGGTCTCAGACGGGCACGCGCGGCGACCTTGATCATGCTGGGCCTGCCCGGATCGGCATATCTCTATCAAGGTGAGGAGCTGGGGCTTCCGGAGCACACCACCTTGGCAGCGGATGACCGCCAAGACCCCTCATTTTTTCGGACCAACGGGGCGGAACGCGGCCGGGATGGGTGCCGTGTGCCTTTACCCTGGCGGGCCGATGCCCCCGGCTATGGATTTGGCGGCCCTGCTGTCGGTGTCCCTGCTGACAGTGCCACCGACACGGCCAACACAGACAGGGTCAGCGCAGACAGTGTCAACGCAGACAGGGCTAACAACGGCACGGCGCAGTTGCCGTGGCTTCCGCAGCCGGAGACATTTGCGGAATATGCCGTGGACCGCGAGGAAGGAAGGCCGGGCTCCACCTTGGAGTTCTACCGCCGGGCCCTGGCCCTGCGTGCGCGCCTCGATGCCGGACACGGACTGCTGATCTGGAGCCCGCTCAACAGACCAGGCGAGGGGATCCTCGCCTACCGTAACGGATCGCTGCTGGTGCTGGCGAACGCCGGCAACGAGCCGATCCCGCTGCCCGGAGGTTACACAGTAGAGCTGGCCAGCGCCGGCTCCGCGGCGGACG
>JBBSSN010000096.1:0-7456 GCA_038242035.1 Actinomycetales bacterium | reverse complement strand
GCTGAAGATGACACTAACAGGAACTTGTGATCCGCGCCATACTTTCGGCGAAACTTTTTTCTCGACATACGAAATTGTCCATGCCGACCTTAAGATCGCGGTTCGGTCCACAATCGCCATTCACGGGCGGCGTGCCAGCCAAGCCGTCCTGGTGCAGTGGACAATCAGATCGTTTCGCTGCAGGAGGCTCTCGGGCCCGTCGTCGGCAAGCAGGATATCAAGGGTGGCCAGGTCATCCATGGTCATCCTGCCCTCGAGAATTGGCCGGATCCGCTGTAGGTAGGCTCGGGCGTAGCGGCCGGTGGTTCCCTGGTGCGGAGCCGCCAGATGGATATCGAAGGTCCGCTTGGCAAGGAGCTCGAATCCGGTCCTCGCCAGGTACGGGCCCCAGTCCGGGTGGGGTTCCCAATTCGCCTGTGCCTGCTTCAGGACGTCGTGACACCGGGATTCCAGACCGGGACGCCCCAGGCCAATGTCGTCGGGCAGGAACCGCGGAGGCGCGCCCATCTCGGCCAGGGCCAGCAGCCCATTGGAGTTGATCGCGGTGAAGATATCCCTGAGCACACGCTCCGGGTCGGCCAATTCGTGCAGTGACGAGGCCGCTCATGCGACATCGACCGGCTCGATGGCTGGACACTGAACATTCAGGTCGGCTTGTACGGTGCGGACCCGCCCCGCAAAACCGCCATAGAAGGCTTTGGACCGCACCCGGGTCACGACGGGGAACGCGCCCACCTGCACCCCGCCGTCGACGCCGCGCAGCCGTGACAAAGGGCCCGGCCGCCGCGCTGCCCGCGATACTGGGGCGGAGCGGTGAAGACGGTGGTGCCCAGCACCGTCTTCACGGCTCAGCACCGTCTTCACAGCTGGGCCCCGTCCTCGGCGAGCTCAGCCGTGCAGGCGGAACAATCGCGCTAGGAGGCGCGGCTGACCTGCTCCAAGTCATCCGCAATGACGCGGGCGGCGGCGTGCAGCAGCGGAATTGCCCGGTCTGCGAACCCCTCGTCCACGCGGGAGACGGGTCCGGAAACGGAAACAGCCGTTGGCGTCGGCGCGCCGGGAATCGCCACGGCGAAGCAGCGAACACCGATTTCCTGCTCGTTGTCATCGATGGAATACCCGCGTTCACGGATCCGCTGCAGATCCGCGAGCAGGTCCTCCACATTCCCGATGCTGCGGTCAGTCGGCGTGGGCATGCCGGCCCGGCTGACAATACCGCGCACCACATCGTCGTCAAGCTGCGCCAGAATGGCCTTGCCCACGCCCGAATCATGCGTGTGTACGCGGCGTCCCACCTCGGTGAACATCCGCATCGAGTGCGCCGACGGAACCTGTGCAATATAGACCACCATGTCGCCGTCGAGCATCGCCATATTCGACGTCTCGCCGAGCTTTTGGACCAATGACGCGAGCTGCGGGCGCACCAGCGCACCCAGCTGTTTGGTGGCGCCGTCGCCCAACCGGATCAGCCGCGGCCCCAAGGCATACCGCCGGTTGGGCAGCTGCCGGGCGTAACCGAGTTTCACCAGCGTGCGCAGCAGCCGATGGATGGTGGGCAGCGGCAGATCGGTGGAACCGGCCAACTCGGAGAGCGTCACCTCGCCGCCGGCATCGGTGACGAGCTCCAGCAATTCGAAGACACGCTCTACGGACTGCACGCCGCCGGCAGCTTTTACAGCCATTTCCATCGTCTCCTGTGAGTCACTGTCAGTAAGATTCGACAAGACTTATCCGCATCGCGGAAGCTCTGCCCTGTTGTCCCAAGATACCGCACCCGTGGACCGGCCGGGGTGCGAGCCAAGAGGGGATTGTATTTCCACGAGATAGATAATAATATCCATAATACGAAAACATTCACATCGTAGCTAGGGCCGGTCCGACCGGCACCAGGAGGAAATTCAATGGCGACTCCCAGTCCCGGAAATTCGATCACCCTGCGCGTCGAGGCGCCGTCCAGCTTCACCGCGACCAGTGAGCTGGCCGCCGCGGTTGCCGCTGCCGGCGCGGCCGTCACCGCGTTGGACGTCACGGAATCCCATCACGAACGCCTGGTCGTTGACGTCACCTGCAACACTACCGACGATGCGCACGCCGTACGCGTGAAGGAAGCGTTGGATGCGCTCGACGGCGTCACCGTCCGCCAGGTGTCCGACCGCACCTTTTTGATGCACTTGGGCGGCAAGCTCGAGGTCGTCCCCAAGGTAGCCCTGCGCAACCGGGACGATCTGTCCCGTGCCTACACGCCCGGCGTCGCCCGCGTCTGCATGGCAATTGCCGAAGACCCCAGCGCGGCCCGCAATCTGACTATCAAGCGCAATACGATTGCCGTCGTCACCGATGGCTCCGCCGTCCTCGGCCTGGGCAATATCGGCCCCGCCGCGGCGCTGCCGGTGATGGAAGGCAAGGCCGCGCTGTTCAAGCAGTTCGCCAACGTTGATGCGTGGCCGGTCTGCCTGGACACGCAGGACACCGAAGAGATCATCATGATCGTCAAGGCACTGGCCCCGGTTTACGGAGGCGTGAATCTGGAGGACATCGCGGCCCCGCGCTGCTTCGAAATTGAAAAGCGCCTCCGCGATGAGCTCGATATCCCGGTCTTCCACGATGACCAGCACGGCACCGCCATTGTCACGCTCGCCGCGCTGACCAACGCGCTGCGCGTGGTGGATAAGAAGATCGGCGACGTCAAGATTGTGGTGGCCGGCGTGGGTGCCGCCGGGAATGCCATTATCCAGCTGCTGATCGCCCAAGGCGCTGTCAATGTCATCGCCTGCGGACGCAAGGGAGCCATCAACCGCAGCGAAACCTACACGGACGCGCACCGCACCTGGCTGGCGGAGCACACCAACCCGGACAACTTCACCGGCACCCTGCACGAGGCAGTGGCCGGCGCCGACGTCTTCATCGGCGTCAGCGGCCCGAACGTCCTGGGCGAGGAGCAGGTCGCCTCGATGGCGGACAATTCCATCATCTTCGCGATGGCCAATCCGACACCGGAGGTGGATCCGGCCATCGCCTCCAAGTACGCCGCCGTCGTCGCCACCGGCCGCAGCGACTTCCCCAACCAGATTAATAACGTGCTGGCCTTCCCCGGATTCTTCCGCGGCCTGCTCGATGCCGGTGTTTCCGACATCACCGACGAAATGCTGGTGGCCGCAGCAGGTGCAATTGCCGCCCGCGTGGCCGATGATGAATTGAACGCCAGCTTTATTGTGCCGAGCGTTTTCGACCAGCAGGTGGCCGGCGACGTAGCAACCGCCGTAGCCGCCGCTGCCGGGCACCACTCCTAGAAGGGACCCTTTCTCATGACTTCCGCACCAACCCCCACGCTCACCCTTTCCGACGCGAATCCGATTGACCGCGCCGGGGAAATCCTCACCCCGGAGGCGCTGGTCTTCATCGAAGAGCTGAACCGCCGCTTCGCACCGGCCCGCCGGGAGCGCATGAATGACCGCGCCGCCAAGCGCGAGCAAGTGGCCCGGACCGGCAAACTCGATTTCCTGCCCGAAACCGCAGACGTCCGTGCCGGCGACTGGAAGGTTGCCGCCGCGCCCGCCGCATTGCAGGACCGCCGCGTGGAGATGACCGGCCCCGCATCGCCGGCCAAAATGGCCATCAACGCGCTCAATTCCGGCGCCAAGGTCTGGCTCGCGGATCTGGAAGATGCCAGCACACCGACCTGGCCCAACGTCGTCGACGCGGTGCTGAACCTGCGCGACGCCGCCGCCGGAACGCTGAGCTACACCTCGCCTGAGGGCAAGGAATACCGGCTGCGCACCGATTCGCCGCTGGCCACCGTAATCGCCCGTCCCCGCGGCTGGCACATGGACGAGCGGCATGTCATGGTCGACGGCGAACCGGCCGTAGCCGCGCTGGTGGACTTTGGTCTGCTCTTCTTCCACACCGCCAAGCTGCTGCTGGCCAACGGTGCCGGCCCGTATTACTACCTGCCGAAGATGGAAAGCCATCTGGAGGCCCGGCTGTGGAACGACGTCTTCGTCTTTGCGCAGGATTACCTGGGTGTGCCGCAGGGCAGCATCCGCGCCACGGTGCTGATCGAAACCATCCCGGCCGCCTTCGAGATGGACGAAATCCTCTTCGAACTGCGCGACCACGCCTCCGGTCTCAACGCCGGCCGCTGGGATTACCTGTTCAGCATGATCAAATACTTCCGCGATGCCGGCGAGGCGTTTATTCTCCCGGACCGCGCCTCGGTGGCCATGACGGCGCCGTTCATGCGCGCCTACACCGAGCTGCTGGTCAAGACCTGCCATGCCCGCGGCGCCTTCGCGATGGGCGGGATGGCGGCCGTTATCCCGAACCGGCGCGAGCCCGAGGTGACCGAGCAGGCCTTCGCTAAGGTCCGCGCGGACAAGACCCGCGAGGCCGATGACGGCTTCGACGGTTCCTGGGTGGCGCACCCGGACCTGGTTCCGATCTGCCAGGAGGTGTTCGACGCCGTCCTGGGCGAGCGTCCGAACCAGCTGGACAAGCAGCGTCCCGAGGTCTCCGTCACCGCGGATCAGCTCCTGGACGTTGCCTCCGCTCCGGGCGAGGTCACCGAGGCCGGGATGCGGGCCAACCTGTACGTGGCCGTGGCCTACACCGCCGTCTGGATCTCAGGCAACGGCGCAGTGGCCATCCACAACCTGATGGAGGATGCCGCGACGGCGGAGATTTCCCGCTCGCAGGTCTGGCAGCAGATCCGCAACAAGGTCACTCTCACGGACACCGGCAACACCGCCACCCGCGAGCTGGTGACCCGGATCCTGGGTGAGGAAACCGAGAAGCTGCGCGGCGAGGTGGGCGAGGAAGCTTTCGCCAAGTATTACAAGCCCGCCAGCGACCTCATCGCGGACATCTGCCTCTCCGAGGAGTACACGGATTTCCTGACCACTCCCGCCTACGAACTGGTGGGCTAGGGATGGCTGAAACCCAATCACTAACAGCGGCGGACCTGGCGCACATCGACGTTTCCTGCGCCGCCACGGACCAGCTGCTGGACCGCAACTACCCGGGCGACGACGGCACCCGCCAGCCCGTGCACACCGTGTACGTGCCGGCGGACAAGTTCACCACCACCTTTGCCGCCGACTGGGGCGCACAGGGCCTTGAGGCGATCAACAACGCCGGCGGCCTCGAGCGCCTCGGCGCGCTGCTGGGGCAAGACGGGGAACTGGCTGCGGCCGTGGCACCCCGGGTTGCCGACAAACTGGCGAACGAGCCAATCGAGGACCTGCGCCTGGACTTTGAGGACGGTTTTGGCGACCGCGGCGACGACGTCGAGGATGCCGCCGCCGTGACGGCCGCCAAGACCGTCAGCGCCGCGGTGGCTGCCGGGACGGCCCCGCCGTTCGTGGGCATCCGCTTTAAGTGCTTCGAGGCCCCGACCCGGGCCCGCGGCGTGCGCACCCTGGACCTGTTCGTCTCCACCCTGGCGCAGGCGGGGGAACTCCCCGACGGCCTGGTGCTGACACTGCCCAAGGTGACCACGGTCGACCAGGTCAAGGCCATGGACTTCGCCGTGGGCCGCTTGGAGGAAATCCACGGACTGCCTGCCGGACGCCTGCGTTTTGAGGTGCAGGTGGAAACCCCCCAGCTCATCCTGGGACCGGACGGCACCTCCCCCGTGGCGCAGCTTCCGCACGTGGTCCCCGGACGCATCAGCGGTCTGCACTACGGCACCTACGACTACAGCGCCTCGCTGGAGATCTCCGCCGAGTACCAGTCCATGGAGCACCCGGTGGCGGACTTCGCCAAGGAAATCATGCAGCTGGCAGTGGCCGGAACGGGCATCCGCCTCTCCGACGGCTCCACGAACATCATGCCGATCGGCGACGGCGCTGACGCCGCCTGGGCACTGCACGGCCGTCTGGTCCGCCGTTCTCTGGAACGCGGATACTATCAGGGCTGGGACCTGAACCCCGCCCAGCTGCCGAGCCGTTTTAGCGCCACGTACGCCTTCTACCGCCAAGGCCTCCCGGCAGCCGCCGTGCGCCTGCGCAATTACGTCCAGCAGACCCCGGGCGCCGTCATGGACGAACCGGCCACGGCACGCGCCCTGGCCAACTTCATCCTGCGCGGCCTGGTCTGCGGCGCCGCCGGCGCCGAGGAAGTGCTGGCCCTGACGAGCCTTGACCAAACCCAACTCACGGCGCTGGCCCACCCGCGGCTCGCCACCATCTCTCACTGAAGGATTCATTGATGGGCAAGTACTACTACCCCGAGGGCGGCCTGCCGCCGCAAACACACCTCACCACCGAACGCGCCATCGTCAAGGAGGCCTACACGGTCATCCCCAAGGGCGTGTTGACGGACATCGTCACGAGCAACCTCCCGGGATTCACGAACACCCGGTCCTGGATCATCGCCCGCCCGATCTCCGGCTTCGCCACCACCTTCTCCCAGCTGATCGTGGAGATCGGCGCCGGCGGAGGCTCTGAGAAGCCTGAGCCGGAGGCCGGCGTCGAAGGCGTCATCTTCGTCACCAAGGGCAAGGTCAACCTGACACTCGAGGGCCAGCTGCACCAGCTGGAGGAAGGCGGCTACGCCTACCTGGCCGCCGGTGACGCATGGAGCCTGGAGAACGTCTCCGACGACATCGTCTCCTTCCACTGGATCCGCAAGGCCTATGAGCGTCTCGAGGGCTACGAGGCCAAGTCCTTCGTCACGAGCGACGCCGAGGTTGCACCCAGCGAGATGCCCGACGTTGACGGCGTCTGGAAGACCACCCGCTTCGCTGACCCGAACGACCTGGCCCACGACATGCACGTGAACATCGTGACGTTCCAGCCCGGCGGGGTGATCCCCTTCCCGGAGACCCATGTGATGGAGCACGGCCTGTACGTGCTCCAGGGCAAGGCCATGTACCTGCTCAACAACGACTGGGTCGAGGTGGAGGCCGGCGACTTCATGTGGCTGCGCGCCTTCTGCCCGCAGGCTTGCTACGCGGGCGGCCCCGGCCAGTTCCGCTACCTGCTGTACAAGGACGTCAACCGCCAGATCCGTCTGACGTAGGTTCCGGCCATTCGGTCAATCCTGGCCGTTCGTCTGCCGTTCGTTTGGAAGGATGCCGTGGAAATTTCCACGGCATCCTTCCATTTTCACGGCTTATGTCCATTTCCATGGCGTCTGGGAGCACGTATCGTCGCTTATGGAGCGCCGCCCCACTCGGTGATCGACCAAGCGGGGCCAGCGAGCGCGGGGAGATCCCAGGCCAGCACGTGGAGATCCCGGGCGAGACGCAGGCATTCTTTGTCCCTGCTACTGACGTCGCTTGCCGGTGCGGTACCCGGACCAAAACGTGAGCACCACCAGGCCAATCGCCGTGATCGCAATACCCGTCTTTGTCCACGGTCCCAGGTACACCAACCCCGCGCTTGAAAAGGTCGTATTCGACAACGGAGCGTAGGCAAACCAGCCGAAACTGCGGGTCTCGCCCGCAGATGCCGCCATC
>JBBSSN010000095.1:0-7467 GCA_038242035.1 Actinomycetales bacterium | reverse complement strand
TGTCAGGCTGTCAGGCTGTCAGGCTGTCAGGCTGTCAGGCTGTCAGGCTGTCAGGCTGTCAGGCTGTCAGGCTGTCAGGCTGTCAGGCTGTCAGGCTGTCAGGCTGTCAGGCCCAGCTGACTCATCCGGCGGGAGTGATTCTTGGTCAGCTGCGCCATCAGCGTACTGACCTCGTCGCGCACGGCCGGAACGTCGTCGTCGGCCATTAACCCGCGCAGGAAGGTGTGTTCGGTCCCCACTTGCCGTGCCTGGGTCAGCACTTCCGCGACCAGTCGTCTGCCCCACAAAGCCAGCCTTGAAGCCAGCCGGGGGTCCTCGGCCAGCATTTTCTTCAGCCGATCCTGCAGCAGCCTGCCGGACTCCTCATTGGTCTGGACCGCTTTGATGATTTCGCGCGTGCGTGGGTCCAAAAATTCACTGATCGCACGGTAGAAGTCCTCGGAAATGGCATCGACAACGTATGCCTTCATGAGCGACTCGTACCAGTCAGCGGGCCGGGTACGGTCATGGAAAGCGTCAACTGATGGTTGGAACGGGCGTATCGCAAGCTCCACGTCCATGTTCATCTCCGCCAACCTGGCCCGGACCACCTCAAAATGCTCGAACTCGGCCACTGCCATCCGGCCCAGCGCAGCACGGTCATGCAGCGTCGGTGAATACCGGGCGTCCGAGGACAGCCGCTCAAAGGCGGAGAGTTCTCCGTAAGCGATGACGCCCAGAAGGTCTACGACAAACTTGTCATAGCGTGCGTTTAGCTCACCGACGGAGACATTCGGGGCGGACTCACCCGGCGGAATACTCATAGAACCTAGGGTAACGGGTCCGGTACGGTACCGGTGGAGCGGCGGTCCAGTCCCGGTGCCCCGGCCAGCGCCGTCGCCCTACCCACCCCGCAAAAAGCCGCGGGCGGGGCCCTCGGGCTAGCGCCGTCGCCCTACCCACCCCGCGAAAAGCCGCGGGCGGGGCCCTCGGGCTAGGCTTAGCGGGTGCCATATTCTCACATTGACGTGCACTCGAGTGCCGCGCAGCAGCAACTTGCCCTGGCGCTGGCGAACCTGAAGACGGAATTCAAGCTTCCCCAGAGGTTCAGCGAGGAGGTATTGGCGGAGGTGGGCGCCTCAATTGCAGCACATCGGCTCCCCGAACTTGATCTCACGGCGCAGCCATTTCTCAGCATTGACCCGCCGGGCTCAATGGATCTGGACCAGGCGATGTTTCTGGAGCCGTTCACCGGCTCGAATCCAGCCCCGCATGCGGCGTCCGGCCCGGCGCCTACCTACGTCGTGCACTATGCCATTGCGGATGTCCCGTCGTTCGTCCCGCCGTCGGGTGCCCTCGACTCGGAAACCAGGCACCGCGGGCAGACAATGTACACCCCGGACGGCCGCGTGCCGCTTCATCCGGCGCGCATGAGCGAGGATGCGGCCAGCCTGCTGCCGGGCCGCATCCGGTCCGCGTTTGTGTGGCGGATCGCCCTGGACGCCGCCGGCGAGGAGGTCTCGACGACGGTACGGCGCGCGGCGATCCGGAGCGTCGCGCGGCTCGACTATGCTCAGGCACAGGCCATGATCGACGACGGCTCCAGCCCGGTTCCGCGGACCGAGACCAGCGCCGCCGTCGCCCGAACGCTGGACCTCCTCAAGGAGATCGGGCTTAAGCGCATTGCCCTGGAGCACAAGCGCGGCGGGGCAAGCCTGAATGTTCCCCGGCAGGAAGTGGAGTTCGACGGCGACCGGTACCGGCTGGTGTTCCGGCCGGCGCTGCCGATTGAGGACTGGAACGCACAGATCTCCCTACTGACCGGGATGGCCGCCGCGGCGCTGATGCTCGAAGGCAAGGTCGGCATCCTGCGAACCATGCCGGAGCCGGATGCGGCGTCGGTGGATCGGTACCGGCGGCAGACCGTGGTGCTGGCGAAACCCTGGCCCGAGGACATGCCCTATGGCGATTATCTGCGCTCCTTGGATACCTCCGATCCGCAGCAGCTTGCCTTAATGCATGCGGCCACATCACTGTTTCGCGGAGCCGGCTACACACCCTTCGACGGTGAGCTGCCACAGCACAGCGTTCAGGCCGCGGTTGCCGCCCCGTACGCGCATACGACGGCGCCGCTGCGCCGGCTGGTGGACCGGTTTGTGCTGGCGATCTGCTCCACCCTGAGCGCCGGTGAATCCGTTCCGCAATGGGCCCGCGACGCCTTACCCCAGCTGCCGGCCATTATGATGGCATCGGATCAGCTGGCCAATAAGGTAGACAGGGCCGCCATTGACACCGTTGAGGCTGCGGTACTGAGCGCTCATGTCGGCACCGAGTTTGACGCCGTCGTCATCAGCGGACCCAAGAGCAACGGTAACGGCAACGCGCATGCCAGCCCCAAGAGCATCATCCAGCTCAAGGATCCCGCCGTTTCGGCATATTGCGCGGGTGCGCTGGAGCCCGGCACGAACGTCCGCGTGCGGCTGCTGCAGGCGGACATTGGAACACGGACCGTCCTGTTCACGACTCTCTGAAAACTCTCTGAGGAGTCTCTGAGGAGCCTCTGAGGACTCTCTGAGATCATCGGGAGTGCGCGAATCGGGCGAAAGCACGGTGAAACACCGGCCGACCGGTTAGACTTGCACTGTAGACATGGATGCCCGGTCGTTGATTGTTTCCTTTTCGAAAGTTCTCTCAAGCCCGCCCCTACGCGATCTTATGATGTCAGCGCGCTGCGCAGGAAAACTGCAGCGGCAGCCGGCAAGCAGTTGTTAGCCCGCGATCGGCTTCCGCTGAATGTGCCGCCTCTGGCTCCGTTCGGCCCATACCGGGTCGGCGTCGAAGCCTTGGTTTGCGGCACCTGAATTGACGAATTGAACGGTAAAAACACTGTGAAAACTGATACCACGAACACTGACGGCGAAACCCAGCTGCACGCGGATAACAGCGACGACGAGCTCACCGTCGAGGCAACATTGACGACCACGGCGGAACCGCACCAGGAAGTTGCGCAGACTTTCGCCGACTTCAATGTCCGCGAAGACATCGTTGCCTCGCTCACCGCAGCCGGCATTACCCACCCGTTCCCGATCCAGTCCATGACGCTGCCGATCGCGCTGGCCGGCCACGACATCATCGGCCAGGCGAAAACCGGTACCGGTAAGACCCTTGGTTTTGGCATTCCAGCACTTCAGCGCGTTGTGGCTCCCAAGGACCCGGGGTATGACAAGCTGACCACCCCGGGCGCCCCGCAGGCCATGGTGATTGTGCCGACCCGCGAACTGGCCGTCCAGGTAGCCAACGATCTGGCGACGGCGTCACGGCAGCGCGGTGCGCGGATCGCCACCATCTACGGTGGCCGCGCCTACGAGCCGCAGATCGAATCCCTGCAGAAGGGCGTCGAGGTTGTGGTGGGCACTCCCGGACGCCTGATTGATCTCTACAAGCAAAAACACCTGAACCTCAAGAGCGTCAAAATCGTTGTGCTGGACGAAGCGGACGAAATGCTGGATCTGGGCTTCCTGCCCGACGTCGAAACACTGATCGCCGGGACGCCTGCCGTCCGGCAGACGCTGCTGTTCTCCGCCACCATGCCCGGCGCCGTCGTCGCCATGGCCCGGCGGTACATGACGCAGCCCACCCACATCCGCGCCGCCGACCCGGATGACGAGGGCCTGACCAAGCGCGACATCCGCCAGCTGATTTACCGGGCGCACAGCATGGACAAGGCCGAGGTGGTGGCACGCATCCTGCAGGCCCGTGGACGCGGCCGGACCATCATCTTCACCAAGACCAAGCGCACCGCGGCGAAGGTCTCCGATGAGCTCATTGACCGCGGTTTTGCCGCCGCCGCCATCCATGGGGACCTGGGCCAGGGCGCGCGCGAACAGGCTCTGCGCGCCTTCCGCAACAATAAGGTCGATGTGCTCGTGGCCACCGACGTCGCCGCCCGCGGCATTGACGTTGACGACGTCACGCACGTGATCAACTACCAGTGCGTCGAGGACGAAAAGATCTATCTGCACCGGGTGGGCCGCACCGGCCGGGCCGGCAATAAGGGCACCGCGGTGACCTTCGTGGACTGGGACGATATGCCGCGCTGGGCCCTGATTAACAAGGCGCTGGGGCTGAACGTTCCGGAACCGGTGGAGACGTATTCCTCCTCGCCGCACCTCTACGAAGACCTGGATATCCCCGAAGGTACCAAGGGCCGGCTGCCGCGGAATCAGCGCACGCACGCCGGAATCGACGCCGAGGTCCTCGAAGATCTGGGCGAGACGGGCAAACGCACTGCAGCACCGCAGGCCGGCGGGCGCGATGGAGGCCGTTCAAACGGCCGCGCCAGCGGGCGTGATGGCGGCAGGAAGTCCGACGCCGAGGGCCGATCCGGCGGGCGCACTTCCGGCGCACGTTCCACCGACAGGGCCCGCACATCCGGCGGCGAGGGGCAACGCAGCAGTTCGCGCACGGGCTCGGCAGGCAGCGGCACGGAACGCAGCCGCCGTCGCCCGTCCACCGAAGCGCCTGCTGCCGCAACCACCGGACCCGTCACGACGACGGCAGGCAACGACGCGGACGGCCCGGTCCAACCGGCACGCCCCCGGCGTAACCGCAGCCGGACACGCCGGCGCAACGGCGAGGTAGTGGCGGCCACCGAAACGCCTGCAGCGGAGTAGTACCAAACGCAATAAAATAGCGCTGATGGCCCTCACACCGCGGTGTGAGGGCCATCATTGTGATTGAGTTGAGCCCGTTGCGGCTCCAGGCGAGATAAGTACCTCGGTCACCGGCCGTAGGGTTCCGTAGCACAGGAACTTCGGCCGGTCCGGGCCGGGCGAAGGGTCTTCATCTCCCGTGAGGAGGTCGCGGCGCTGGCAGTCGCGGACGTGCGAATCGACAAGGATCGGTTTCGAGCCGACCTCGACGATGTGATCGACCAAGGACTGTGACGTGACACCCGGGCTGCTCGACACTTCGGTCGTCATCGATTGGCACGACCCGATCGTTGTCGCGGCTTTACCAGACCAGGTTGCGATTTCCGCGATCACCGCAGCCGAGCTGGCGGCCGGACCACATCTGGCTGCCACTCGCGCCGAGGCAGCGAAACGGCAGGTGCGGCTGCAAGAGGTCGAGGCAAAGTTGGAGCCGCTCCCGTTCGATGGCACCGTCGTCCGCAGCTACGGACTGGTGGTCGCCGCCGTCGTACGCGAAGGAGGTAAGCCGCGCAGTCGATTTGCGGACCTGCTGATTGCAGCGACCGCACACGCCAATGGTCTCGATCTGTATACCCGTAACGCCGACGACTTCGCGGGCCTCGAAGACCTCGTCCGCGTGTTCGCCGTCTGATCCCAAGATAATTCCGGTCTGAAATACCAAATTCTACTAAGGGCGGATTACCGGTGTGCCGCTGGCCAGCTCTTCGATCCTGGCCAGCATGTGCGGCGCGGTGAGATTCTCCCCCAGCAGGTTGGGCTTCCCGGCGCCGTGGTAATCCGAGGAACCGGTCATCAGCAATCCTCGCCGCGCGGCGAGGGCCCGGAGCCGGACACGCCCCTCCTCAGGATTATCCCGGTGGTCCACCTCAACTCCGAGCAGGCCGGCGTCGACCATGTCCTCGAATGTCTGGTCCGCAACCACACGTCCCCGGGCTGAGGCAACGGGATGAGCAAAAACCGGCACTCCCCCGGCCGCCCGCACCAGCTCAACGGCTAGTATCGGGTCCGGCGCATAATGCGACACGTAGTACCGCGAATGGGAGGAGAGCATGGTTCCGAAGGCCTCGGCCCTGTCTGCGACAATTCCGGCGGCCACCAAGGCGTCGGCAATATGTGGCCGTCCCACCGTGGCGCCGGGAGCAATATGCTGCGTGACGTCATCCCAGTTCAGCGGATAGTCCTCGGCCAGCCGCTCCACGAGTCGCGTCGCCCGGGACAGCCGCGCATCCTTGGCCTTGGTGATTTCTTCGAGCAGACCCGGATCGGACGGATCATGCAGGTAGGAGAGCAAATGAACGCTGATGCCCTCGGCCGTGCGGCAGGACACTTCCATACCCGGCACCAGCACCACCCCAAGCTGCCGTGCTGCCGCGGCAGCTTCCCCCCAGCCGGCGGTGGAGTCATGGTCAGTCAACGCTAGCACATCCAGGGCGGCGTCTCTGGCCGCGGCGAGCAAAACGGCCGGCGGCTGGGTTCCGTCCGAAACATTGGAATGGGTATGCAGATCGATCCTCACCCTCACAGCCTACGTCCGGCCGCTCCTGCTTGCGTGCGTCTCGGGCCGCCGGTGGCCCGATGTCGGGGCACGGTGAGAGACTTAAGGGGTGAATGAGTCCCAGCAGAGCACCCCAGAGTCCACATCCGCACAACAGCCCCTTGAGGACCGCGTGAACAACAGGTCGCAGAAGCCTCAATCGGAAGCTTTCCGCACTTTCATGGCCAGCAACTGGGCGCCGTCCCCGCTCACCGTGCCGGAGCGTGCAGAGGTTGCAGACCATGCCGCCCGCCGCCGTCGTGCCGTATCTGTGCAGTTCCCGGGCGAGCGCCTGGTGATCCCCGCGGGCCCGTTGAAGGTCCGCTCCAATGACACCGATTACCGCTTCCGCCCGCATTCGGGGTTCGCCCACCTGACGGGCCTGGGTGTGGATCACGAACCGGACGCCGTGCTGGTCATGGAGCCGGCGGATGAAGGCACGGGCGACGACGGCGGCAACCACCATGCGACGCTGTACTTCCGTCCGCTGGCCGGCCGGGACACCACGCAGTTCTACGCCGACGCCCGCTCGGGGGAATTCTGGATCGGCCCGCGGCCGACGCTGGAGGAATTCACCGCGCGATTGGGACTCGCCACGGCTCACCTTGATGAACTGGAAATCGCCGTCACCAAGAACATTGGGGAGCCTTCCGTCGGCGGAGTTTCCGTCCGCCTGGTCCGCAAGGTTGATGAGAACATTGACGCCCTTGTTGACACCGCCCGATACAACACGGCCAAGGATCCCGAGCAGCTGGATCTGAGCGCGCTCGACGCCCTCGACGACAAGCTCGCGGAGGTGCTTTCCGAGCTGCGGCTGATTAAGGACGATTGGGAAGTGCGGCAGATGGAGCTTGCGGTCGCAGCGACCGTTGCCGGCTTTGAGGAAATCATCAAGGCACTTCCCCGCGCCATCACCCATGCCCGCGGGGAACGCGTGGTGGAGGGCGCCTTCTTTGCCCGGGCCCGTGAGGAAGGGAACGAACTCGGTTACGACACCATTGCCGCGGCCGGCAACAACGCCACCATCCTGCACTGGACCCGCAACACCGGCGCGGTCAAGACCGGTGAACTGATCCTGGTGGACGCGGGGGTCGAGGCTGAGTCACTGTACACCGCCGATGTCACGCGCACGGTTCCCGTGAACGGCAAATACACCGAAACCCAACGCAAGGTCTACCAGGCCGTGCTGGACGCTGCCGATGCCGCCTTCGCCGTCGCCGTCCCGGGGCGCAGGTTCCGCGA
>JBBSSN010000094.1:0-7497 GCA_038242035.1 Actinomycetales bacterium | reverse complement strand
TCCGGCACTTCGGGCCCAGCCGGCACATCCGGCGCAGCAGGCGGAACCGGACCTATCAATGCGTTAGCCGCAGAGGCTCACCGCCCCGATGCTCCTGTTCTGCGCAAGCAGACGCTCTCCATCATGGCCGAGCTCAGCGCCGAAGATGCCGGCGGTCCCGATACCGTCCCCGTCCTCGACGAGGCCGCCATCCTGAGCCGCTTCTACTGGCGCCGACCCCGGTTGGCCCGGCGGCTCCGCCGTCTCCTGCCAGGCTTTTTGCGCGAGTCAGAACTGCTTGGCCTGACAGGTTCAGGTTCGCTCACGGTGGTCGGACGTGCCGTCGCCTCCGGCACGCCGGAAGAAGCATTGGGCGTGTTGCGCGCTGCGCTGCCGCAACCGCTGACGCACGTCTTGCTGCAGGCCGATCTGACCGCCGTCGCCCCCGGATATCTGTCTCCCGAGCTGACGGCGGAGCTGAACCTGCTGGCCGAGTCGGAGGGACAGGGACCGGCCACCATTTACCGGTTCAGCCCGGCCTCGATCCGGCGCGCCCTGGACTCCGGGCAGGACGCCGTGCGGATTCTCGATTTCCTGGGCCGGCATTCGGCAACCGACATTCCACAGCCGCTGCGCTATCTCGTGGAGGATACTGCTGCCCGGCACGGCAGGCTGCGCGTGGGGCCGGCCGTCAGTTATGTGCAGAGCGAGGATGACGGCATGCTTCGGGAACTGACGCAGCTACCCGCGCTGAAGCATCTGGGACTGGCTTCGCTGGCCCCCACCGTCCTGATTTCCAGGGTCGGGGCGCGGGAGTTAGCCGCAGCGCTGCGCTCAGTGGGCATGTCTCCTGCACTTACCGAGGCCGACGGCGGCGTGGTGAAAGTGCCAAAGTCCGGTCCGTCAGTGGTGCGGGCGGCCGGCGCTGGCCCGCGCAGCACCGGCGGGGAGGACCCGGCCGAGGCGGAAATTGCCGCCCAGCTCTCGGCACTGCGGAGCAAACCATCATGGGCTCCGGCGGGCACCGAAGCGGCTCCCCAGCTGGGGCTGGAAATATTGCGCCAGGCCATCCGGTTGAAGAAATCCGTGAATATTTCGATTGTGGACAGCAACGGCAACCATGACCAGCAGATCCTGGTGCCGCTCTCGGTCACGGGTGGCCGGGTGCGGGTCTACGACCCGGAGCGCGAGATTGAGCGCGTGGTCTCGATTCACCGGGTGATGGACGTTGAGCTGGCGGATGGGCCGGATGGGAAAAGGGTAACGCAATGACCGACGGGCCGCTGATTGTGCAGAGCGACAAGACGATACTCCTGGAAGTGGATCATCCGCTGGCCACCGAGGCCAGGCACGCCATCGCGGCGTTTGCCGAACTGGAGCGGGCACCGGAGCACATGCACAGCTACCGGTTGACGCCGCTGGGCCTGTGGAACGCGGGCGCCGCCGGGCTCGACGCCGAGCAGGTTCTGGATACCCTGCTGAAGTACTCACGCTTCCCCGTCCCGCACGCGCTGCTGATTGACGTCGCGGAAACCATGTCGCGGTACGGCCGGCTCCGGCTGGAAAAGGACCCCGTGCACGGTTTGGTGCTGCGCACCGATGACTATCCGGTTCTCGAAGAGGTCATTCGGGCCAAGAAGATTGAGCCGCTCCTCGGCCCGCGCATTGACCCGATGACCGTCGTCGTCCATGCGTCCGCACGCGGTGCACTCAAGCAGCTCCTGCTCAAAATCGGTTGGCCCGCGGAGGACCTTGCAGGGTATGTGGACGGTACCCCGCACCCCGTGGCGCTGCTGGAGGAGGATTGGAAGCTGCGGCCGTACCAGCAGCTCGCGGTGGAGAACTTTTGGGCCGGCGGTTCCGGCGTCGTCGTCCTTCCCTGCGGTGCCGGCAAGACGCTGGTGGGCGCGGCGGCGATGGCGGTCAGCGGTACCACCACGCTGATCCTGGTCACTAACACCGTGTCCGCGCGGCAGTGGAAGGAGGAGCTGCTCAAGCGCACCAGTCTCACGGAGGCGGAAATCGGGGAATATTCCGGCGCCGTCAAGGAGGTCCGGCCGGTCACCATTGCCACCTACCAGGTCCTGACCATGCGCCGCGGCGGGCTGTACCCGCACCTGGAACTGCTGGACGCCAACAATTGGGGCTTGATCATCTATGACGAGGTGCACCTGCTGCCGGCGCCGATCTTCCGGATGACGGCGGATCTGCAGGCACGACGGCGGCTCGGACTAACGGCGACGCTGGTCCGGGAGGATGGCCGGGAAGGCGAGGTTTTCTCGCTCATTGGGCCTAAACGCTACGACGCCCCGTGGAAGGACATCGAGGCGCAGGGCTATATCGCGCCGGCGGATTGCGTGGAGGTGCGGGTGGATCTGCCCCGTGACGAACGGATGGCCTATGCCATGGCCGACGACGCGGATAAATACCGGCTGTGCGCGACCAGCGAGACCAAGACCGCTGTGGTGGAGCGGCTGGTCAAGACCCATCAGGGGGAGCAGCTGCTGGTGATCGGGCAGTACATCGATCAACTCGATGAAATTGCCGAACGTCTTGACGCGCCGGTCATCAAGGGCGAGACAAGCGTTAAGGAACGGCAGCGGCTCTTCGGCGAGTTTCGGAACGGGACTATCCACACCTTGGTGGTCTCGAAGGTGGCAAACTTTTCCATCGATCTGCCCGAGGCGTCGGTCGCCATCCAGGTCTCTGGTTCCTTTGGCTCCCGGCAGGAGGAAGCGCAGCGGCTTGGCAGATTGCTCCGGCCCAAGGCGGACGGCCGGTCAGCGCGGTTCTACACCCTGGTGGCACGGGACACCCTGGATCAGGACTTTGCGGCCAAGCGCCAGCGCTTCCTGGCGGAACAGGGATACGCCTACCGGATTCTGGATGCGAAGGACATCGCCACGACCGGATAGGGCCGCCCCTTGACCTCAGACGCGACCGGGGCAATCGAGCGTATGATCGGCTCATTATTTAGAAGTTCAGCCTGAAGAAGTTCAGCCTGAAGAAGTTCAGTGAAAAAGTTCAGTGAAGAACGGGTCCGGTCGCAGGGAGATCATCGTGGATACGGAAGCCAATGTCGTGAAGCACTACTCGCGCGGGGATCTTCAGGAGCGGCTTCTCGAGGCCCTGCAGGCCGAGGGCCGCGACCCGGACCACCTGCAGCAGGACGACCTCTCGGGCGCCGATGAATTCCACATCGGCGGTATCAAAGCCACCGAGGATTTGGCCCGCGGCGCCGGCATCCACAGCGATTCCCGCGTGCTGGACGTGGGCAGCGGCATCGGCGGCCCCGCCCGACTGTTTGCGCAGCGTTTTGGGGCCAAGGTCAACGGCGTCGATCTGACCCCGGAATTTGTCCAGGTTGCCCGGTCACTGACCGAGCGGACCGGGCTAAGCGGGCAGGTTACCTTCAGCCAGGGCAGCGCGCTGGCGCTGCCCTTTGACGAAGACGAGTTTGACGTCGCCACCATGCTGCATGTCGGGATGAACATCGAAGATAAGGCTGCGCTGTTCGCCGAGGTATTCCGCGTCCTGAAGCCCGGTGGCGTCTTCGCCGTCTACGACGTAATGCGGATGAGCGACGACGAACCCACCTTCCCGCTGCCGTGGTCCACAGCGCAGGCGGATTCCTTTATCGGCTCGCCAATGGAGTATTCGCAAGGGCTGGAAGCGGCCGGCTTTGCGGTAGACACGGAGCGGAACCGCCGCGAATTTGGCATCGCTTTCATGGAACGGGGACAGGCGCGGGTGGCCGAAAAGGGTCCATCACCGCTTGGCCCGCTGCTGGTCCTGGGCCCCGATGGGCCGCCGCGGATGGCCAATCTGCTCGCAGCCTTCCGGACCGGCACCCTCGCCCCGGTAGAGATCTTCGCCCGCAAGCCATGATCAGTTGAGCATCCCGGCCCGACGAGTCCTGTGGCCCCGATACCGCGGTCTAGTCTCCAGTCAGAACCCGTTGCAGGGCTGCGAGCGCTTCCGGCAGACCGGGCAGCTCCGGGTGCCAGGCCTTCTCCCATTCCAGCGAGAACCACGGATCCTCGTTGCCCTGCGCGGCGCTCAAGGCGGTGGCCAGCTGCGCCATTTCCCGCAGCGGAACGTCGCCCTCCCCCGGCAGCCGCAGGGTGACGTCGGTCGGCGTGGCACCTATCTGCCCGTCTTTAAACTGGCTGTACGCGAAGTATGGTGCAACGTGCTCAGCTGTCTGCTGTGGGGCCTCGCCGTAACGCCAGGGGTGCAACACATCCCAGATGATGCCGACGCCGGACGGGCCCGTTTCCGCTTCGGCCGCACCTGCGGCCAAATCCACGCCCGGGTCATTCACCAGCGCTATTATGCGCGCGGCATCGGCTCCCCGTGGATGTGAATCGTGCGTCTCCAGCAGCAGTTGGACCCCCAGATCCTTGGCCTCCCCCAGCACCGCCGACAGCCGCCGGGCACCCGCCGCATCGAACCCCGACATATCAGCCGTTATCAGGGGATCGACGCCGGCCCCTGGGAAAACCCGCATCCCCCGCGCTCCTAAATCGGCAGCCAGCCGCAGGTTTGCACGCAGGCCGGCCAGGACGTCGTGGTCCGGTCCCGGCGCGCAGATCTTGACGTAGCTCGCCAGCGCCAGCACTTCAACCCCGGCATCCTCAAGTGCCTGCCGAAGCACCACGCGCCCGGCCGCGGACAGCCGCAAAGGTGCGATGCCGCCGTCGTCCACCCGTATCTCCAGCCCACGGATCCCAAACCGCCGCGCCCACTGGACCAACTGTGTCACGGAGGCGTCAGGCGCCCCCAAGGTGGAAAATGCCAACCGCATATAACTCCTTCCGCTCTTTTCCCCGGGTGCACGCCGCCTGCTTCGCCAAGGCTCCAGTCTTACCCAGCGCGGAATCATTCGCTACTTATTAATTCCTCTCCTCCGGACGTGATATGTCTGAATCGTCCGGACGGACACATTCCGTGCGCCGGCTACCCATTCCGTCTCCGCCCACTTGATGAAGGACCCCATGGCCAGCAATCAATCTGCCGCGTCGGCCCCCGCCCAGCCGAATATTCTCTTTGTCCTCAGCGACGATCAGGGCTCGTGGGCGTTGGGCTGCGCGGGCAATGACGAGATCCAGACGCCGGTCTTGGACGGTCTCGCCGCACGTGGGACCCGGCTGGAAAACTTCTTCTGCGTTTCCCCGGTCTGTTCACCGGCACGGGCCAGCCTGATGACGGGCCAAATCCCGTCGCATCATGGAGTCCACGACTATTTGACCGGAGTCGAAGTTGGTGCGGATGCGCCGGACTATCTGGCAGGGCAGCCGTTGTTCACCGATGTGCTGGCGCAGGCCGGTTACCGGTTAGGGCTCTCCGGCAAGTGGCATCTGGGCGCCAACGATGCGGCTCGGCGCGGCTTCGTGCACTGGTACGGATTAGAGGGTGGTGGAAGCCCATACCGCAAGGCCACAATGTACCGCAACGGCACCGGGGAGACAGTTACCGACTACCTGACGGACGTCATCACTGCTGATGCACTTGCCTTTCTTGACAGCGCGGCCTTTAGCCCCGAACCGTTCTTCCTGGCCGTGAATTACACCGCGCCGCACAAGCCGTGGAAGGGCCAGCATCCGCGCGAGTTCGAGGCTCTGTACGACGACTGCACCTTCGAGAGCTGTCCACAGGAACCGGCACACCCGTGGCAACCCACCGTGGACGGCATCCCGATCGGCGGCGAACCTGACGTCCGCGCCGCACTGGTGGGCTATTTCGCCGCGGTGAGCGCCATGGACGCGGGCATTGGCGCCCTGCTGGAGCGGCTCGAGACACTGGGGCAGGCGGAGAACACGCTTGTCATTTTCTCCTCCGACAACGGTTTCAACTGCGGCCACCATGGAATCTGGGGCAAGGGCAATGGAACGTTCCCGCAGAACATGTATGACTCTTCCGTCAAAGTCCCTGCCATCTTCGCGTGGCCCGGTCATATTGCGGCCGGCAGCGTTCGGCCGGAATTGCTCTCCGCATACGATGTAGCCGCCACCATCCTAGAGGTGGCGGGGCTGGACAAGTCGGGGTTCGAGGCTGGGCCGGGACGGTCATTCGCCGCGCTGATCACAGAAGATGCCCCGGCGGCCGAGGCAGAACCGGAGCGCGCCGTCGTCGTCTATGACGAATATGGACCCGTCCGGATGATCCGCACCGCTGACTGGAAGTACGTGCACAGGTATCCGCACGGACCGCATGAGCTGTACCACCTCATCGAGGACCCGCAGGAGCGCAGCAACCTCATTCACGAGGCAAGCGCCGGGGACACTCTCGCGGACCTGCGCGCGGAACTGGTGCGCTGGTTCAGCAAGCATGCCAGCACAGCCTTCGACGGCGCCACCCTTCCCGTTGCCGGCGCCGGCCAGTTCCAACCGCTGGGAGCGGATCCTCTCGCCGCTTTCACCGCGCCTAACTGGGACGGGACTGCCGGTGACAAACGCCGATCGAGTGCGAAATAGATCTCAGCTGGGGTCGGACCGATTTTGACGGGCGATGTGGTCGGTTCCCCAACGGCGGATGGCCGCTTGCGCGGCGCCGAGACTGCCGGCGTGTTCGGAATACGAGGTGACGCGTATTACGCAGGCGGGCAGGCCGACTGCGGCTCGTCGCGATTGCAACTGCGCCACGGCGGTGGCGAGAAATGGTTCTCCCAGCTGGACCAGATCGCCGGTCAGAACGATGCTTTGTGGATCCAGCAGCATGGCCGCCGCTGCCAGTGCCTGGCCCAGCACACCGCCGAGTTTCGCCGCCAACAGGACGGCTGCGGAGTCCTGCGCGCCGATGGCGCTACTGAGCGCGGCAATCGACGCCGCGCCGAGCCCGGCTTCGCACGCAGCGCGCAAAACGGCATCTGTACCTAATACGCTTTCAAGGCACCCGATGGCCCCGCACCAGCACTTCGGCCCTGCCGGATCGACGCAGATGTGACCTAGTTCGCCAGCGGCTCCGAAAGTTCCCCGATAGATCCGACCGTCCAGCAGAATCCCACTGCTGATCCCTGCCGAGAGCATGACATACAGCAATGTTCCGGTTGCCTGCTCCACTCCTGCGACGAGTTCCCTCTCCGGGGCCAGCTCGGTAACGGCTGCCATCCGGATGTTGTTGTCCCAGATGACAGGTGCCTGGAAGAGGACCCGTAAGGGTTCCAGTGAAAGACCTTCGGGATCCGCTTGGACAGCGGCATCGGGACGTTCGGTCTGGGCACTGTCATGACGGGTAGCAATGCCCACTCCGATGCCCAGCACTGCCGCCCGGTTTAGCCTGCCCTGCTGCAGCTGGGCTGCCAAGAACTCCACGGCGGTGGCGAGCCGCTCTCCCAGGGACGCGTCGCTGGATACGGTTACGGAAAATTGCTCCACCGGCCTACCGTCAAGAGCCACGACTGTCACGCTGGTCCGGGATCGCCCCAGCTCGATGCCCACAGCCGCTCCGAGATCGGCCTTAATGGACAGCCGCTGGGTGGGCCGGCCGTTGCGGCCCGTCCCGTACTCCGCCTTCCCG
>JBBSSN010000093.1:0-7499 GCA_038242035.1 Actinomycetales bacterium | reverse complement strand
TGCCGATCCACCGTTGCCCGCTGTCAGGAGCCGCTGCCCGCGCATGAGCTGCCGGGCCAGCTCGGTTCCCCATCGGGATAGGTGCCGAGCCTGACTGCGCAGCGACTCCAGTGCCGGTGACACACTGTCCAAGTGCTGCAGGACGGTTGCCAGAGCGGCATCCGCAGGCGCGTCCACAGCCGCGCCTGCAGGAATCAGTGATCGTGGCGGAACAGCAGCGCTGAGCAGTGACTGTTGGGCAGCCATGGATTCCGGGCTCATAGCGCCGTACCTTCCATCCTCTGTAAATGGCTTTGGGGTAAATAGCTTTGCGGAAAGTAGTCCGGTGCCAGGTATTCCCCGCTCAGGTCTGCCGATGGCAATTCGCCGCGGGCAAGGACAGAATTGAGCGTGGTCTGATAGAACTTTTCCGTTTCGGCCGCAACACGTTCCCAGGAATAACGTGAACGTACCCGCGCCTGGCCTGCCTGTCCCAGTCGTACCCGCAGCTGCGGATCCCCGAGAAGTTCTCTTACGGCAGCGGCGATGGCCTCCGGATCCATCGGCGGGACGTGCAGCCCCGTGGAACCGTCCACTACAGTGTCGATGAGACCGCCGACGGCGGCGGCGACCACCGGAACGCCACAGGCCATGGCTTCCAGCGGGACAATGCCGAATGGTTCGTACCATGGCGCGCAGACGATGGCATCGGCGCTGCGCAGCAGGGCCGGCATGTTTTCCCGGGGGACCTGTCCGCGCAGGCTCACCTGGTCGGCGACCCCAAGTTCGTCGGCTAAGGCCAGCAGCCGGCGGGCCTCAGGATCCGAATCCAGGGCATCCGAATCCCCGGCACCGCCGACGACAATGAGCTCGACGTCGTCGATCCCGGCGGCCCGGAGCAACGGAAGCGAGCGGATAACCAGATCCACGCCCTTACGAGGCACCAGCCTGCCCACACTGACTATTCGGTGTCGCCGTGCCCTTCCTTCCGCCGGGCCCTCGGCACGGAAAAGGTCGAGATCCACTCCGCACGGTGCAATCGAGACCTTGGAACCGGAGACGCCCATTGCCTTGAGCTCGAAGAGCTCGTCAGAACAGGTTGCAATGACACGGTCGGCTGCCCGTCCCACGGAAGGCTCCAGCCATTGACGCTCGGCCGGGCTGGTGTCCTGCACCCCCTGATGGCGCCGTTTGACGGTACCCAGCGCGTGGAAAGTCTGAACCACCGGTACCGGATACCCGCCGCCTAAATAGCGTCTGGCAGCGTCGAGCGCTGCGACGCCGGACATCCAGAAGTGCGCATGCACGACACTTGGCGGATGGTTCCCCCAGTCCTGGACCATGCCATCAGCCATCGCACCCATGAAGGGCAGCAGGTCATCCTTGGGAAGATGATCCGCCGGGCCAGCGTCAAGATGGACCACAGCCAGCCCCTGGCGCACGTGCACCCGATGGGGCAGGTCCGGATCGTCCCTGCGGGTATAGACGGTGACACTATGACCGCGTTCCGCCAGGGCCGTGGATAGCGCCGCCACATGGACGTTCTGTCCACCAGCGTCAACACCGCCCAGGGCCGCCAGCGGACTTGCATGCTCGGAAACCATGGCTATTTTCATAACGTGGTCCTTTCTCCTGCCGAAGAGAGTTCTGCCGAAGCGCGTTTTGCCGAAGTGATCGTGACCGCAGTTATTCCGGCCGCTGCCGGCCCGCCCTCTGCTGCCGGAATGCCTTCAGCTGCCGGGCCGCCCGCCGCTGCCAGAACGTCGCCAGGCGCGCGGCGGCGTCCAGGGTTCCGTGCGGTGAGGTCCGCCAGAACCCGGTCCCAGGCAGTGAGGAACCCAGCGAGGTTGTAACGTTCCAGCGCTGCCTCCCGGGCGATCCTCCCGCGACGGCGCGCTTCTTCCGGGTCGTGGATCAACGCTGCGGCAGCTACCTGAAGATCGTAAACATTGGTGGAAACGGCGCCGGCTTCGGGTGGGACTGCCCGAGCCGCCTCGGTGCTCGCCAGCGCCAGCACGGGCATGCCCAGCTGCATCGCTTCCAGCAATGCCAGACCCAGTGAAGTCCAGCGCAGCGGGTGGAGGTACACCCGGCAGCGGCTTAGTTCCCGGTGCAGCCGGGCGGTCGGAAGGTCGCCCCGGACTCTCAGGTCGGCGGGGTCGAGCCCGAGGGACTCCGGCAGACCGTCGGTGCCCATGCCAAAAACCTCAAGCGGGGCAACGCGTGAAAATGCCGGCAGCAGATCCGTTCCGGTAACCCGCCACCGGCGCACGGGTTCGTTGATCACCACGCCAAGGTGCGGGAGCTCGCCCGTATATAAATAACCGGGGTCAACGACGCCGTGCTCAATCACCACAGTTGCGGCGTCGCCGGTATCCCAGAAGAGATCATTGAAGTGCGTCACATGCACCACGGGAATGTCGGAACGGTCGGCCAGCGGATGCAGGGACGTCGGGACATTGCCCTTAGGCGTATTGTGCTCCAGATAAACGGCCGGAATATCCCTGCCGGGGCGCCGGCCCAGAAGTTCCTCACACGCAGTGATTTCTTCCGGACGCTGCAGAACGACGACGTCCACCTCGGCCTGCCGCAGGCTGGCCGGATCCACCTCCCGGACATTGGCCGGCCAGTTCCGGCCGCCGCGACCCAACCCCCACGGGCCGCCCTCGGATGTGGCCGGCAACAGATAGTCATGGCCGCCCCGCACGAACGCGTCGGTCCAGCCTCCGTGCACATGCCATAGGAGAACCTTCACCGTTGTTTCACTTCCCTTCTTGTCCGCAGCGAAGAAACTCCGTTGAGCAGTCTTTCAACGGCTTCCACAACATCGTCGGGGGATACCGACGACAGACATGGGTGGCCCGGCACCGGGCATTCGCGCGCTCTGCTGAGCCGGCAGGGTGCGTTTTGATCCCCGAGGAGTTCCAACGGGACACCGTAGGGCGCCCATCGCACCGCGGGGACGACGGGTGAGAACAGCGAAACTACCGGCGTGCCCACCGCTGCGGCCAAATGTGCAGGTCCGGTATTGCCGGTGATCAGCACGGAAGCTCCGGAGACAACACCGGCGAGCGTTGACAGATCTGTCCGGCCGCCCAAATCCAGCCCGGCAACTCCTGCCACCGTTGCCGTTAAATAGGCCTCGGCGCCGGAACCGGTGACCACGACCCGGTAGCCGCTCCCGGTCAGCAACTCCACCACGGCAGCATGGTGCAGGGCCGGCCACCGGCGCGAAGGTACTGCGGCACCGGGATGGATGGCAATATAGGGCCCGGCGCCTACCAGGGCACTGACGTCGGGTACGTCCTTGACCCGCAGCTTGCCATCATCGCCGGGACTCAGCTGATAGCCGGCAGCACGGGCGATAGTGAGTGCCCGCTCCGGCTCCGGCTGATCCTCGGGAAAGTCCTCGCCGGGGCGGAGCCGGACATCAAGCAATGAGCCAGCGTAGTCAGTGGACGCAGCCGTGATGAACGGGACCCCGGCCAGGCGCAGAGCCAAGGCCAAGGGCAAGGGCGATTGATGGAATGAGGTCAATATGATGGCTTCGTCCAGAGCTGCTCCGCGGACAAAGCCGCTCAGCTTTTGCATCAGTGCAGTGTCCGCTGCCGGGGCGGGGGAGATAATCCAGGGGCATTCCCAGGTGAACTGAGCGGCAACCCCCGGCAGCAGCGAACCCGCGGCTTCGCCCTGCGGTCCGTTGAGAAGTATCACCTCCGTTGGTTCTGCGCCATGACCTATACCGGCTCCTCCGGCTATGGCCCGCAGCGCGGGGCCGGCCAGCAGCACGTCGCCGGCGCTGTCCAGCCGGGCCACCAGGACGCGCCGGGTCATCGGGGGCTCCCCGATGGTCCGAGCAGAAGCTGGAGCGCTGCGCCAAGGTCCTCTGCGACCAGCGCGGCCTGCGCTACTTCTTCGGGTAGTGTCACCGCCGTGGGCACTAGGACCCCGGTGGCGCCAGACGCACGGGCGGCGCCCATATCGGAGCCGATGTCACCGATATAGGCAGTCCGGGATGGCGCTATCCCCAATTTGCTGCAGGCATCGAAAATCATGCCGGGGGCGGGCTTACGACAGCGGCATCCGCTGTCTGGTTCGTGCGGACAGAATTCCCAGACGTCAAAAGCGCCGAATAAATCGTCTACGCGCCGGTTGACGGCCTGCACCTGCAACACAGTGAGAAGCCCACGGGCGATTCCGGACTGGTTGGTGAGGACGCCGGTGCGCAGACCTGCCCGGCGCGCCGCCGCAACAGTGGCAACCGCGCCGGGAACCGGAATTACCAGCTCCGGATCGGAGTTGTAGGGCTCATCGAGCACCAGTGTTCCGTCCCGATCAAAGAGAATTGCGTCAAATAACGTTCTGTCAAAAACTCCGGTGTCAAAAACTGCGGTGTCGGCAAGCGCGGTGTCAAAAACTGCGGTGTCGGAAGGTGCTGTTTCTGCAGAAAGCGGTGCGTCGGCGGGGGGATTTTTAAGCAGTGGAACTCCCGCCGGGGCAGCCGACGGCCAGGTGTCGGCCGTCTTCACCTTCGCATCCTCGCCGGTATTCGTCATACAGGGACTGTTCCCCGATGGACGCTGGGCTAAACGCAGGCCGGAGGAATTCTTTTCCCACCCGTGCGCATTTAGGCAAGTGCGCATTTAGGTCCGGTCACGTGAGGTGCGGGCACAAGGGGTTTGGCCAGTCTGAAGTTGGGCGCAGTAAGGTGTGGCGATAAGACTGTAGTTGTGTCGATGATTTCTCACCGAATGACTCAGTAAAGGAGCGGCGTGGATAGTCTTCCTGCTGACGGCAGACCCGAGGTGCTCGCTCTGCGGGCGCTTAAATTGGGGGATTTGTTGGTGGCGGTCCCGGCGCTGCACGCATTGCGGCGCGCATATCCGGGGCATCGGCTCATTTATGCCGCGCGGCCGTGGCTTGCCCCGGTACTCGCACTTGTGGGCGGAGTTGACACGCTCTTGGAGACACAGGGGCTCGACGACCCGCTGACGCTGTCCCCGGGCCGCGTCGAGGTGGCCGTCAATCTGCACGGGAGCGGACCCGAAAGTATGTGCCGCCTGGACGAACTCGCACCGGCACGGCGGATCGGGCATCTCGGTCCGGGCTGGGACGGACCTCCTTGGCGGGACGGTCTGCATGAACGCGAGCGCTGGGCGGCCTTGCTGCAGTGGCACGGAATTCCGGCCGACCCGTTGGACTACCGCCTGCAGCTGCCGAAGGTGCCGAACCCGCTGCCCTCCGCGGCCGTGATCCATGTGGGTGCCGCGTACGGAAGCAGGCTCTGGCCCCAGGAGCGGTTTGCCGCGGTGGCCCGCGCGCTTGAGACGGCCGGCCAAGTCGTTGCGTTTACCGGCAGCGAGGGGGAGCGTCCGCGGGCCCTGCGGGTTGCGGCTCTGGCCGGGCTGCCGCAGGAGCGGGTGGTCGCCGGCACCCTGGGCCTGGCTGAATTCGCCGCCACTATCGCAGGAGCCGAGCTTGTGGTGTCAGCGGATACCGGGGCAGCGCACATGGCCTCCGCATATGGACGCCGGTCCATCGTCATTTTCGGCCCTGCCCCCGTTTCCGAATGGGGCCCGCCGCCGGGTCCGCACATTGCACTCACCAGGGCGGAGCTTCGTCGGGGTGATACTTTCTCGGCCATCCCGGACCCTGCGCTGCTGGCCGTCTCCGCAGCAGACGTGCTGGCGGCTGCCCGCGAGCTCGGCTGCCTGTAGCCGCGCCGACGGCCCCGGACTGCCTGTAGCCGCGCCGACGGCCCCGGCGGATTGTTGCCCCAACGGTAGTCTTACCGGCTTTCGCTGGACGGAAGCCGCCGTCGTAATACCTTCAGCTCCCACGGATGCAGGGAGATAGCCGCGGGGACAGCGACCTGTTGATGCTCAGCCTGTTGATGCGCGGCCTGGTCACGGTCTGCCTGTGGGTAGTTGCCCAGCACCAGCTCGGCCGTCTCCCACGGAGCGTTCTGCGGCCCAAGGACCTGCAGGCCGGAGACCGACTGCACAGTGGCGGAGAAATTGCCGAGCACCAGGAGCTCGGTGCCGGGCAGCGAGCGCCGGAAGGCGTAGACCTGTTCGTCTTCCGGCAGCAGCATGACGAAATCCCCCTCGGAGACTACGGGGTCAGTGTGGCGAAGTTCGATGACCTGCCGGTAAAAGTTGAAAACGGAGTCCGGGTCCTCCAGCTGTGTGGCTGCGTTGATCCGGGTGTGATTTGGATTCACCGCGATCCATGGCGTGCCGGTGCTAAACCCGGCGTTACCGGTGGTATCCCACTGCACCGGAGTTCGTGCGTTGTCACGGTTCAAAGGGGCGACGGCGGCGAGCACCTGTGCATCGGTGTGGCCCAACTGCGTGGTTGCCTCACGGTGGTGATTGAGCACTTCGATGTCGCGGTAGTCGCTGATGGTTCCGAAGGACATATTGGTCATGCCCAGTTCCTCGCCCTGATAGACATAAGGCGTGCCGCGGTGCAAATGCAGGATTCCCGCCAGCATCTTGGCGGAAAGTTCCCGGTATTCCCCGTCGTCCCCGAAGCGGGACACTGCTCTGGCCTGGTCATGATTGCCCCAGTAGAGACTGTTCCAACCCCGTTCGGCCAGTCCTTCCTGCCACCGGCCCAGCGAGGATTTCAAATCTGTGAGCTTGAGCGGTCCCGGAAGCCATTTGCTGCCGTCCTTATGGTCCAGGGCTACGTGTTCGAACTGGAACACCATGTCGATTTCCGCTCGGGCGGGATCCGTGAACGCAATGGCGTCCTGCACCGTGACACCGGGCATTTCCCCCACCGTCAGCAGATCGCGCTCCGGGCCCGCGAAGACCTCCTGGTGCATCTCGTGCAGGAATTCATGGATCCGCGGACCACTGATATAAAAAGGGCTGCCGTTGCCGTAGAGCATGCCCTCGGCCAGTGGCCCATCGGGCAGGGAAGTGTCCTTGGAGATGAAGTTAATGACGTCCATTCGGAAACCGTCCACGCCGCGGTCCAGCCACCAGTTCATCATTTCGTACACGGCCGCCCGTACCTGCGGATTTTCCCAGTTCAGATCGGGTTGTTTGGCGGAGAAGAGGTGCAGGTAATATTCGCCGGAGTCCTCGTCGTAGTGCCAGGCCGGGCCGGAGAACGCCGATCCCCAGTTGTTGGGCTCGGTACCGGGGGCACCTCCGATCGTGTTCGCACGAGCGGGACGCCACCAGTACCAGTCGCGCTTGGGGCTGGTCGTGCTCGAGCGGGATTCGCGGAACCATGGGTGTTCGTCAGAGGTGTGGTTGACCACCAGATCCATCACCAGCTTCATGCCCCGGGAGTGCAGGGCCGCGATGAGCTCATCGAGGTCCCCAAGGTTTCCAAAGATCGGGTCGATGTCCTGATAGTTGCTGATGTCGTAGCCGTTGTCGTCCTGCGGCGAAGCGTAGACCGGAGACAACCACAGGACGTCGATGCCCAGCCGGTGCAGATAGTCGAGCTTGCCCAGGATGCCGCGGATGTCGCCGATGCCGTCCCCGGTGGAATCTGCGAAG
>JBBSSN010000092.1:0-7520 GCA_038242035.1 Actinomycetales bacterium | reverse complement strand
GCGGGCCGGGATTATGTTTGAACGGGCGTGGGTCAGCTGGGCTGATGAGACGCTCACGACGCTGAAAACCTGAACAGGTTCCGGCCCGCAATCACGCCGGCGGTGTGCTCAGGGCAAATCTCCCGTCAGGTAATGCTGCAGCGTCGGTGCCACGAGGGCGATGACCTCCTCGCCGGAGGTGGAAGCCAGCGGTTCCAGCTTGAGAACGTATCGGGTGATCATCAGGCCGATCAGCGCACTTGCCACGAGGGCTCCGCGCAGTTGACGGGTGGCTGCCGTGCCGGGCAGGTCGGTCAGCAGCACGGCGACTATTCGTTTGGTCAGCACCTCGCGCAGCAGGTCTGCTTTAGACGAGGAACTCATGGCGCCGCGCAGCAGCGCAATCAGGGCAGGTTGCGCGGATGAGTCCCAGAGGCCAAGGACGGCGCGAAGGAGGGTTTCGCCGCGGATCTCCGGGGCAGTGTGGGAAACACCGGCCAGGATCGTGTGCAGATCCGCGGGGAGCTCAATGCACGCGGCAAAGAGCTCATCCTTGTCCCGGAAATAGTGATGCACCAGCGCGGAATCCACGCCGGCGTCACGGGCGATGCCCCGCAGGCTCGTAGTGTCGAAACCGTGCTCGGCGAACAGCTTCCGGGCACTGGCAAGGATCGCTGCGCGGCTGTTTCCGGTGCCGCGCCGCCGACCCAACCGCGGCACGTCCGCCGTCATGGCGTACGTCTGCGCAGGGTGGGGGACGCCAGCAGCAGCACCGCTAGAACAAAGCCGACCATCACCAGCAAGTCTGCGGTCATGGTCCCGGTGGATGTTGCGTGTGCGGCGATTTCCTGCAGGGCGTCCACCGAATAGCTCAAGGGGAGCACATTCGAGATCAGCTCCAGCACGGAATTCATCTGATCCCGGGGGACAAAGAGACCGCAGAGCAGAATCTGCGGGATCACTACCACCGGCATGAATTGCACGGCTTGGAATTCTGTCCGCGCAAAGGCGGAGCACAGCAGCCCCAGCGCCACTCCCAGGACGGAGTTAAGGACCGCCACCACAACCACCCAGCCGGGATTGCCCTTGATATCCAAACCGAACACCCAATAGGCGACGGCGGTGGCCACCAGAGACTGCAGGGCCGCCATGATGGAGAATGCCAACGCGTAACCAAATAACAGATCCGCCTTATGGATGGGCGTAGTCAGCAGCCGCTCCAAGGTCCCCGAGGTCCGCTCGCGCAGCATCGTGATGGAGGTGACCAGAAACATCACCACGAAGGGGAAGATAGCCAGCATCATCAGCCCCACCCGGTCGAAGGTGCGCGGCACGCCCGGTGGCAGCGTTTCATTTTCGAACAGGTAGTAAACAAAGGCCAACAGCACGGCCGGAACCACCAGGATCAGGGCTATGCTGCGGGGGTCACCGCGGAGTTGCCGGAGCACGCGGGCAGCGGTTGCGCCCAGCATCGAAGGATTCATGCGGCACCACGCCGGCCGGCAATGTCCGCCTGGATCATGTGCAGGAAGGCCAGTTCAAGATCATCTGTTGCGCCCCTGACACGGAGCTCGTCGGGGGTGAGCTGGGCCAGTAGTCGACCCTCACGCAAGAGAAGCAGGGTGTCGCAGTGACTGGCCTCTTCCATGACGTGGCTGGAGATGATCAACGTCGTGCCATCCGCGGCGAGCCGGGCGAAGCGCTCCCAAAGTTCCGCCCGCAGTACCGGATCCAGCCCGACCGTTGGCTCATCCAGGATCAGCAGGCGCGGGTCGGAGACGAGGGCGCAGGCCAGCGAAACGCGGCTGAACTGACCGCCGGACAGATCCGCCGTCCGGCGTTTTGCCAGCCCGCCCAGTCCGACGGCGTCGATCGCTTCCCTGGCCTGCGCCCGGTTTCGCCCGTGCATAGCTCCGAAGTAGCGGACATTGTCCTCAACGCTCAGATCCCGGTAGACACTTGGTGCCTGAGTAACATAACCGACCTCGTGGCGCAGTTCCGGGCTGCCCGCGGCCCTGTTCATCACCTGGACTGAGCCCGATGTGATGCGCTGGACCCCAACGATCGCACGCATCAGAGTGGTCTTGCCGCTTCCCGAAGGTCCCAGCAGGCCGGTGATGCGACCGGTAGGAATGCTGAAGTCCACGTCGGTCAGGACCATGGTTTTCCCTCGGAGCACGTGCAGTGCCCGGACTTCGACGCTGGGCGCCGCGTGGTGGCCCATACGATCCTCCTGGGGAACTGCGGGTTAATTCATCAGTTGATGAATTCCAAACTAGGCCCGCGGGATACCCATGTCCAGAGAATAGTTCTACGCGTTCTGCTTCCGGAAGGTGCGGGCACCAAACCACAGGCCGACCAGCAGCAGCACAACGGCCCAGCCGATGCCCCAGGCGGTGTCTGCGCTGGCAATGTCGCCGCGGAAGACGGCGCGCACTCCCGTAACAATATGCTTGACCGGAATGATATCCGAAACGTTCTGCAGCCACTGCGGCGCCAATGACATCGGCAGCAGAATCCCTGACAGCAACAGGATCGGGATGGACAGTCCGTTGAGCAGCGGCGCCAGCGCGTCCTCACTCTTGAGCGTCAGCGCCACCGCGTAGGAAATACAGGAAAACGCTGCACCCAGGCCAACGACCAGCGCCAGCCCAATGGTCAGGCCCCAGCCATCGGCGCGCATACCCATCAGGTACGCAACGCCGAGCAGGACCAGGCCCTGGACCGCCAGGACGACGACGTCGCGCAGGACGCGGCCCATCAGCAGGGCCGTGCGGCTGGCCGGAGTTACGCGCATGGCTTCGATCACGCCGTCGCGCCACTCGGCGATCAACCCGAAGCCTACGAAGAGGGCTCCGAAGATACCCAGCTGGATCAGCAGACCTGGGACGAAAAGCTGTAGTGAATTCGTGGTTCCCAGGCTGCCGGCCAGAGGTTGCAGCAGCGGGGCGAACAAGACCAGGTAGAGGATGGGCTGGGTGAGTCCGATGAAGACCCAGACCGGATTGCGCAAGGAGAGCCGCATGGCCCTGCGGAAAACAATCATGCTGTCCTGGAGAAAAGTCATGGCTTTGTCCTTGTGGTGGTGGGGGTGGGGTGGTGGTGGTTCGGTGCCCGCAGGGTCAGGTCGTTTCGCGCAGTGAGCGCCCGGTCAGGTTCAGGAAAACATCGTCCAACGTTGGTCTGCGGACTTCCAGGCCCTCCAGCGCAATGCCGCGGGCATCGAGTCGGCGGACCAGCTCCGGCACGGCCGCCGAACCGTCCCGAACCCGGGCCACGATGGTGTCTGCGCTGACGGTCGGCTCGCCGGCCAGGTCCATGGCATTCACTACGGCCAGGGCATCGCTAAGCTGTGTGCGGTTGACGGTCAGGGTGATCGATTCGCAGGCGGCGCTGCGCTTGAGCTCGCCCGGCGTGCCGCTGGCCACGATGCGGCCCTCGTCAATAACCATGATCCGGTCGCAGAGAGCATCGGCTTCATCGAGATAGTGCGTGGTCAGGAAGACGGTGGCGTTCCGATCGGTGCGCAGCGCTCCAATGTGCTGCCAGAGGTTGGCGCGGGCCTGCGGATCCAGCCCCGTGGTGGGTTCGTCGAGGAAGACCAGGGCGGGATCGTTGATCAGGCCCATCGCGATGTCCAGCCGTCGGCGCTGGCCGCCGGACAGGGTCTTGGCCGTGCGGTTCCACATGCCCGCTAGATCCAGCTGCGCCAGCAATGCCTCGGCGCGCGCGGTAGCCGTACCTCTGTCCAACCCGTAGAGCAGGGCATGGTCCACAATTTCCTCCCCGGCCCGCGCTTCGGACGAGACGGCACCGCTTTGGGCAACGTAACCGATCCTGCGGCGCACACCGACCGGATCGGCGAGGAGATCGGCGCCGGCCACCGATGCGGTGCCCGACGTCGGAGTGAGCAACGTGGTCAGCATGCGCAGCGTTGTGGTCTTTCCAGCGCCATTGGGGCCCAGGAAACCGACGATTTCACCTTTTTCAACGTCAAAGTCGATGCCGTCGACCGCGGCGAAGACTGCCTTTGACGCTTTTGTCCGGGTCTTGTATGTCTTGGTGAGTCCTCGAACATGGATCATGTCATTGCCTTTCAGCGGCTCCCGACGCGTTATAACTCAAACTTGATTATTCAAGCTTGAATACCCAGCGTCAAGAGTGAAATCGCGTCAAGAGCGGAATCGAGTCGGGAGTGATCCCGGGTCACGCGTGACCGGCAGAACGCCGCCGGGATTACCTTCAGGCTCGCTGGCCCCAGATCGGATCGTTCTCCGGCGGGGTCCAGTCGGGTGGCTCCCCGGCGTAGGAGTATTTTCCCGAGTTCAGCGAGCGGAGGGTTTCCTCGGTCCACGCAAGGTCCCCGCAGTAGAGCTGGCGGGGGAAAAGGAACATCTCCACAACGTGGGGCGGAATGCCCGGGTTCTCCGGCATGCCCAGTACGGAGCCGTCCAGTGCCGAAATCAGTTTCCGCAGCTTTACCCGGCGCACCTGAAGCAGTTCCAGAACCTCCGCACGCGGGAGGAACGGCATGAAGCTGATGGCCGCCATCGTTGTGGCCATGTCCGGGGCCTCGACGGCCGTCAGCGCGGAACGCAGCAGCCGGTCAAATTCGGCCCGGCCGGCTGCGGTCCGCCGGTAGGTTGCCTTGGCAGGCGCATCGCCTGCGGCGGCCACGGTTTCGAGAAAGCCGTCCTTGGTCAGCGTCCGGAGCGCGCTGTAGATGGATCCGGGCTTCACCTTCGCCCACCGGCCCACTTCCCACGAATTGAGCTCCTGGAGCAATAGGTATCCATGCGCGGGTTCAAAGATGCGCACGACGCCCAGTACCAAGAGCCGGGTTGGGTAGGAGGCCATAGGGCCGAGTCTAGGCCAGTGAACGCCGCCCGGCGCACGTCGATTTTCCTTCCACAACAGATTGGAGCAGCGCAGGTACGCAAATGATACCCACCGGCACCACCAGCATCACGGGCATCAGCATGTGGTGTGCAGTGGAAACCGGTAGATTGGAAGTCGCCCGATTTGTCCCGAATTGCCCCGGTAGCTGCCGAGAACCACGGGCAAGTTCAACCAACACCTCAAGAAACGGAATTCCGCGTGGTCCTTCGACTTTCCAGCCTCTTCCTTCGCACCCTGCGCGAAGACCCCGCCGAAGCCGAGGTGGCCAGTCACAAGCTGCTGCTGCGTGCCGGTTACATCCGCCGTGCCGCCCCCGGCATTTACACGTGGCTGCCACTGGGACTGCGCGTACTGCGCAAGGTGGAGGAGATCATCCGGGAGGAAATGTCGTCCATCGGCGCGCAGGAGGTGCATTTTCCGGCGTTGCTGCCCAAGGAACCCTATGAGGTCACCAACCGGTGGACCGAGTATGGTGACGGCATTTTCCGTTTGAAGGACCGCAAGGGGGCGGATTACCTGCTGGCGCCCACACATGAGGAAATGTTCACCCTGCTGGTCAAGGATCTGTACAGCTCCTACAAGGATCTGCCGCTGAGCATTTACCAGATCCAGAACAAGTACCGCGACGAGGCGCGTCCGCGGGCGGGCCTGCTGCGCGGACGTGAGTTCATCATGAAGGATTCGTATTCCTTCGACATTGACGACGACGGCCTGGAAGCCAGCTATCAGGCGCACCGGGGTGCCTACTTGCGGATCTTCGAACGCCTCGGCCTGAAGATTATCCCCGTTGCTGCGACAGCCGGTGCCATGGGTGGGTCCAAGAGCGAAGAGTTTCTGCACCCAACAGCGATCGGGGAGGACACGTTCGTGCGCTCGGCCGGCGGCTACGCGGCGAATGTTGAAGCCGTCTCTACGGTGCCGCCCGCGGAGGTTGATTTCAGCGCGGCCCCCGCCGCACGCGTCCTGGATACGCCCGCGACGCCCACAATCGCCACTCTGGTGGAGGCGGCCAACACGATTGCCCCCCGCGGATCGGACGCATGGACCGCCGCCGACACGCTGAAAAATGTCGTGCTCGCGGTGGACCTGCCCACCGGTGAACGGCAGATCGTCGTCGTCGGCCTTCCCGGCGACCGCGCGGTGGACCTCAAGCGCATTGAAGCCAACATTGGCTCTTACCTGCCGACGGCGGGCGAAATCGGCGTCGAGGCCGCCAACGCGGAAGATCTCAAGAAACATGCCCTGCTGGTCAAGGGGTACATCGGGCCGGGCCTGACCCTGGACGCTGCGGTCCTGGGCGCCGAAGGGACCAGCAAACTGCTCTACCTGGTGGATCCCCGCGTGGTCTCGGGGACCTCCTGGATCACCGGTGCCAATGAGAGCGGGAAGCACGTTTTCGGTCTGGTTGCCGGCCGTGACTTCGGCTGGGACGGCACCATCGAAGCGGTGGAGGTCCGTGCAGGGGATGAAGCCCCGGACGGTTCCGGCCCACTGGAAGCGGCACGGGGCATTGAGATGGGGCACATTTTCCAGCTTGGCCGCAAGTATGCGCAGGCGCTGGACTTGAAGGTATTGGATCGTAACGGCAAGCTGGCGGTGGTGACCATGGGGTCCTATGGGGTCGGCGTGACCCGGGCCGTGGCCGCACTGGCCGAATCGAACCACGATGATAAGGGCCTTATCTGGCCGCGTTCCGTTGCCCCCGCGGATATCCATATTGTCGCCGTCGGCCGCGGCGAGGAGATTTTCGCCACCGCGCAGAAGCTGGCTGATGACCTCGAAGCGGCGGGCCTGGAGGTCATTTACGACGACCGTCCGAAGGTCTCGCCCGGCGTGAAGTTCTCCGATGCCGAGCTGATCGGAGTCCCCACCATCCTGGCCGTCGGTCGTGGCCTGGTGGACGGCGTCGTCGAAATCAAAGACCGCGCGACGGGTGAGGCCGAGAACATTGCCGTCCCGGATGCGGTGCAGTACGTGCTCAACACCGCCGGCCGGTGATTTCCGGATTCGAAAACCTTCAGCTGGCCACGATCATTCTGGTGATCGTGGCCGGCTTCGCCGCCGGCTGGGTTGACGCCGTCGTCGGTGGCGGCGGTTTGATCCAGCTTCCCGTCATGCTGATGATTCCGGGGATTACCCCCGTGCAGGCGCTGGCGACCAACAAAATGGGCTCCATTTTTGGCACGACCACCAGTGCCGTGACGTATTACCGGCGGGTAGGGCCCGACCTCAAGACGGCCATCCCAATGGCGGTGGTAGCGCTGGGCGGGAGCTTTGGTGGAGCGGTGCTGGCCGCCCATCTGCCGCAGTCCGTGTTCAAGCCGATTATCGTCGCCGCCCTCATTGCGGTGGCAATTTTCACCGCACTGAAGCCAAATGTCGGCGAAATGACAGCGCTTCGGCACACCGGCCACCGGCATTACGTCCTGGCCTGCATCATCGGCGCGGTGATCGGTTTCTACGACGGATTGATCGGGCCGGGAACCGGCTCTTTCCTGATCATTGCCTTGGTGACCCTGATGGGCTATGCATTCCTGGAGGCCAGCGCGAAGGCCAAGATCGTCAATATGGCAACGAACGTCGGTGCCCTGCTGTTCTTCCTCCCACATGGCTCGCTGCTGTGGGGGGTGGGCCTGCTGCTC
>JBBSSN010000091.1:0-7544 GCA_038242035.1 Actinomycetales bacterium | reverse complement strand
TGGTAGCACGGACAATCAGCCGCGGGTCCGGAAAGCACCCGTGCGCCGGAGCAGGGCGAAGAAGGTCGTTGAAGCCGCGGCATCGGAGGATTCGAC
The DNA here is from genome assembly GCA_038242035.1 of Actinomycetales bacterium. Taxonomy (GTDB): domain Bacteria; phylum Actinomycetota; class Actinomycetes; order Actinomycetales; family Micrococcaceae; genus Arthrobacter_M. Next base: position 7,448 of record JBBSSN010000091.1, on the reverse strand, counting down.
GGCGGTGCAGGCAACCTTGGAACTGCCCGAACTCCCGGAAGCGACCTCCGAAACCGCAGCCGGCCCTGTTGCTGCCCGCGCAACTCCTGCACCTGAGACTGTAGAAACCAAGGCACCGAAGCGGCCCGCCCGCCGTCGGGCATCCTCCCCGATAGCTTCACCGGGATCTCAGGTTCCGGTCCCCGCGGACTCCCTCCCGGCGGCCACCGTAGCCGCACCCGTTGCCACCGAATCAACTGCGGCTCCAGAATCGACTGCGGCCACCGTAGCCGCACCCGTTGCCGCCGAATCAACTGCGGCCGCCGTGCCCGCCGAATCAACCGCGCCCGCCGTGCCGCAGACCGCGCCCGGTGCAGCAGCAGAGCAAGCATCCCTCTTCCTGGCGCCGGGTCTCTCCGTGCTGTTCCAGGCGCCCGATCTGAGTGCGGCGGCATCCACCGCTAAAACCACCACCGTCGATCTGGTGGACTCCGATGACGATTCGGACGCCGGCGAGAGCGGCAGCCGGCGCAGGCGACGTGGCCGGACCCGCCGGGGGCGCTCCGAGGACGGGGGGCCGCGTTCGGACAGCGACGCATCCCTTGATGACGCAGACGAAAACGATCGGGACGATGACAACGACCGTGATGACAACGGAGCGGGAGCCGACGGCGTAACCTCACGTCGCCGTCGTCGTAGGCGCCGTGGCGATCAGGATCTTGAACTCACCGGCGGCAGCAACGAGGATCCGCCCAACACTGTGACACGCGTCCGCGCCCCGCGGCAGCCCTCCGAGGCGCCGGTCTCCAACAAGGTGACTAGTCTGCGCGGCTCTACGCGGCTGGAGGCGAAGAAACAGCGCCGCCGTGAATCCCGTGACACGGGTCGCCGGCGCCAGGTCATCACCGAAGCTGAGTTCCTGGCCCGCCGTGAATCCGTTGACCGCACCATGGTGGTCCGCCAGCGCGACGAGCGGATCCAGATCGGGGTCCTCGAAGACGGAGTTCTGGCCGAGCACTTCGTCTCCAAGACGCAGCAGGATTCGCTGATCGGCAACGTGTACCTGGCCAAGGTCCAGAATGTGCTGCCCAGCATGGAAGCGGCCTTCGTTGACATTGGACGCGGCCGCAATGCCGTGCTCTATGCCGGCGAAGTTAATTGGGATGCTTCCCGGCTGGATGGCCAGGCACGCCGGATCGAAAATGCGCTCAAGTCCGGAGATTCCGTTCTGGTGCAGGTGACCAAGGATCCGGTGGGCCATAAGGGCGCGCGGCTGACCAGCCAGATCTCGCTGCCCGGCCGCTACCTGGTGTATGTGCCCGGCGGATCGATGACAGGCATCTCCCGCAAGCTCCCCGATGTGGAACGCAACAGGCTCAAGCGGATCCTGAAGGATCACCTGCCGGAGAACGCGGGCGTCATTGTCCGAACCGCGGCCGAGGGTGCCAGCGAGGAAGAGCTCACCCACGATATCAACCGGCTGCGCGCACAGTGGGAAGGCATCGAGGCTCAGGCTACCTCCACCAAGATCCTGGCCCCGGAGATGCTGTACGGCGAACCGGACCTGACTATTAAAGTGGTCCGTGATGTCTTCAACGAGGACTTCAGCAAACTGATAGTCTCCGGCGAGGAGGCCTGGGACACCGTCGAAGCCTACGTGACCTATGTGGCGCCAGATCTGGTCGACCGGCTGGAGAAATGGACCAGGAACGAGGACATCTTCGCGGCGTTCCGCATCGAGGAGCAGATCGCGAAGGCGCTGGAGCGCAAGGTGTTCCTACCGTCCGGCGGCTCCCTGGTCATCGACCGCACCGAAGCGATGACCGTCGTCGATGTTAACACCGGCAAGTTCACTGGCTCCGGCGGAAACCTCGAGGAGACCGTCACGAAGAACAACCTGGAAGCGGCCGAGGAAGTCGTCCGGCAGCTGCGGTTGCGGGACATTGGCGGCATCATCGTCATCGACTTCATCGACATGGTGCTTGAATCCAACCGGGATCTTGTGCTCCGCCGGCTGGTCGAGTGCCTCGGCCGGGACCGGACCAAGCACCAGGTGGCGGAGGTGACCTCGCTTGGCCTGATCCAGATGACCCGGAAGCGGATGGGGACGGGACTGCTGGAGGTCTTCGGCGAGCAGTGCGAGGCCTGCGCCGGCCGCGGTGTCGTGACCCAGGATGTCCCGGTTGAGCATCGTCGCATGCATACGACGACGGCGGCGGAGCAGCACCACCCGCAGGCACGACACGACCAGCCGCGTCATGAGCAACCGCGCCACGACCAGCCGCGCCAGGACCCGGCACGCCAGCAGCGCGAGAAGAAGCGTCGCCGGGGGCAGCAGGGTGCAGAAGCGGAAATCTCGGATGCTCCCGTGACTGAATTGAGCGATGCCGAGCGTCAGGCGAAGGCCACCGCGGCCCGAACCGCGCTGGCGACGATTGCCGCGGCGACGCACGCCGCGCATCATGAGGATGCTGAGCACCATGCGCCGGAACAGGGCGCTGCTGCTGATCACGCTGCGGTCGCGGGGCATGGTGGCGCTCCGCGGGAGGCAGATAGCGACAACGGCACCGCGAAAGCTCCGGATCCGCGGGGTGGGCAGCTGACCATTGGCGGCGAAGCCATCGAACTCCCACGCGGCAACAGCCGGCCATCCGGGGCTCCGGTGGATCCGGCCCGGGCTCTGGCCGGGCTGGCGGACGTGCTGGAGCACCTTGCCGAAGGGCCAGCCGGCGAGGTCCCGGACCATTCCGGGTTGGATGCCGGTGGCCGGCCCCTGCGCACCGGTGAACGCCGGGGACGTCGTAACCGCGGTGCCAGCCGTGCCCAAGGTTCGGCCAACGCCAATGAAGTTCAACAGCGCACGGCGCCGGCTGGCACGTCAGAGGGCAACGCAGGGCCGGAACATGTAGTCCACGTTCCCGCCAAACCGGACCACGCTCCACGCACGGCTGCTGTGCAGCCGGGCGCGAAGGTAGTCGAACCAATTATTCTCGGTGTGGGCGTGCCGGCTTCCGAGCTCTAAAACCTCGGACGGCCACATCGTCGGGGAACCCCGGCAACCCTCGCACAACCTGGGTTGCCGGGGTTTTGCGTGTGCGCGTACAACATGAGGATTGGCGGAACGTGCTATCGCCCACCAACTTCCTGCCGCCCGGTGGCAGTTGAATCCAGCTGAAGTCAGCGGACGTGATCCTTCGCGGATGCCCGTTGACCGAGCCGATGCCGGTGTTCGCTTCCATGCCCAGAAGCTGTTCCTCCCGTCCGTCGGCTATGGTGGGTTGTGACACGGGGTGCCGCGCCATAGGGCCGGCTGAGATCCAGACCCGTAGAACCTGCCCGGCCAGCACCGGCGAAGGGATGTCCTGATGACCAGCGAAACCCAACCCAATCCACAGCCCGAAAACCCACAGCGTCGGATTCCGCGGGTGCTCAGCATCGCCGGTTCCGATCCCTCCGGAGGGGCCGGTATCCAGGCGGATTTGAAAAGCATCGCGGCCAACGGCGGCTACGGCATGGCAGTTATCACTGCATTGACCGCCCAAAATACCCAAGGCGTACGCTCCGTACATGTCCCTCCGGTGGCGTTCCTTCAGGAGCAACTCGCCGCCGTGGCGGAGGACATCGTGATCGATGCGGTCAAAATTGGGATGTTAGGCGACGCGGCGGTGATCAACACCGTAGCCCAATGGCTGGAACGGACCCGGCCGGCCGTCGTCGTCCTCGATCCGGTCATGGTGGCCAGCAGCGGTGATCGGCTGCTGGCGGCGGACGCTGAGCAAGCGCTGCAGCGGTTGCTGCGTCAGGCGGACATTGTCACCCCGAACCTCCCGGAACTCGCAGTGCTGCTGGGGGAGGCCCCGGCGGAAAGCTGGGAGGAGGCGCTGGCGCAGGGGAAGCGCCTGGCAATCGGCAGCGACATACGGGTACTGGTGAAGGGCGGCCATCTGGACTCCCCGGACTGCCCGGACGCGCTGGTCGCCCCGGACGGCTCCGTGTACGAAGTCAGTGCACCCCGGGTTCAAACGCCCAATACGCACGGCACCGGCTGCTCGCTCTCGGCTGGCCTGGCTACCGTTCAGTCGCAGCTAGGGGACTGGCCGGCAGCCCTGCGGCAGGTGAAGTCCTGGCTGCGCGGCGCTCTTGACCATGCCGACGAACTCCAGGTGGGAAGCGGTCATGGTCCGGTGCATCACTTCCACGCGCTCTGGGCGACGCGTGCACCGGAAGGCAACGAGTTCTCCCTCCAGCTGTGGCGGGACAGCGCTCCCGTTCGCACGGCGATCACCGGGCTGGACTTCATCCGTGGTCTGGGCGATGGAAGCCTTGCGAAAACGCACTTCGCATATTACCTGGCACAGGATGCGCTTTATCTGAATGGATATTCGCGCGTCCTGGCCCGCGCCGGTGCCTTGGCGCCCACGGAGGCGGAACAGCTGTTCTGGGCCACCTCGTCTCGGCAGTGCCTCGAGGTGGAGACTGAGCTGCACCGCAATTGGCTCGGTGCACTGACCGAACCGGCCGTGCCGGGACCGGTGACCAAGGCCTACGTGGATCATCTGCTGGCGGTCGGCTCCGGCGGCAGCTACGGGGAGGTAGTCGCCGCCGTCCTGCCCTGCTATTGGCTGTATGCGGATGTCGGAGCGACGCTGCACAGGCAGTTCCTGATCGACTTTCCGGACGACGGCGGCGGCAAAGACAGCGACGGCGGGGGTTCCGGCGGCGACGGCAGGGGCGGCGCTGGATCCCACCCGTACTCCGCGTGGCTGCTCACCTATGCGGATGAAGCGTTCGCGGCCGCCACCGGACAGGCAATTGCCATCACGGATGCTGCAGCCCGAAACGCCTCGCCGGCAGGCCGGGAGCGAATGCGCCGCGCGTTCGCGGAGTCTGCGAAGTACGAGCTGGCCTTCTTCGACGCCCCAAGGCTGCACGCGGAAAAACATTCATCCGCCGCGCCGGTGTCCTGAGCACTAAACGCCCGACAACAAGCTACTCTGGGTAGGCACGGCTCTCCGGTGCCAGGCTGTATTGCCCGTTGATGGCGCAACCCAATAGTGGCGCTTATCACGGCAGGTCTCCGGGAGCCCGCCTCATTTGCGGCCGAGGGCGGATCTAGCGTATTCTTGATCTTCGGTGCTTACGCCAGTTCAGGGCATTTACTCCTTAGAGAGGTCCTCGGCGTCGGGGCACAGCAGGCATCCGGCAAAATATTTTCCGGATCCGCACGTAAACTTTGTTATAAACGTCGAGAGAAGTGAGTTCCACAGTGGTGTACGCGATTGTCCGCGCAAGCGGCCGCCAAGAGAAGGTTTCCGTCGGAGACTACGTAACCCTGAACCGCGTCCCCGGTGGAGCCGGCAGCACATTTGAGCTGCCCGCTTTGCTCCTGGTTGATGGTGAGAAAATCACCTCCGCCGTTGCGGACCTGGCCAAGATTAAGGTTACGGCCGAAATTCTGGAGGATCTTCGCGGCCCGAAGATCGTCATTCAGAAGTTCAAGAACAAGACCGGCTACAAGGTCCGCAAGGGCCACCGTCAGGAACTGACCAAGGTAAAGATCACCTCGATCGCGTAGTTTCTCAGATCGCTGCGGTTTCTTAGACCGCGGCTGTGCGGTCCCGCGGTTTAGTCGTCTTCAGTCGAAAAGGTAGGCATTTCAAATGGCACATAAAAAGGGTGCGAGTTCCACTCGCAACGGCCGTGACTCCAACGCTCAGTACTTGGGCGTGAAGCGTTTCGGTGGTCAGGTAGTTTCCGCTGGCGAGATCATCGTCCGCCAGCGTGGAACACACTTCCACCCCGGGGCCGGCGTCGGTCGCGGTGGCGACGACACGCTGTTCGCGCTGACGGCAGGAGCCGTTGAATTCGGCACCGCCCGCGGCCGCCGTGTTGTGAACATTGTTACCGCGGCAGCTGCGCAGTAGCGGCAGGCACAGGAACACCAGACGTTTTTCCAGTGGAGCGGGCCGCTTGGCCCGCTCCACTGGCTTTTAACTACATTGGTTTTTAACTACATTGGTTCTTAACAAACACTGACATTTAACTACGTTGACATTTACCTACGTTGAGCCGGCTACGGGTGACTCAGCCGGGTTGCATTAATTGCTTTACTGCCGGCGGATAGAATTAACGCCAGGGCAGAACTATTCAAGGAGAATCCATTGGCCAGCTTTGTTGACCGGGTTGTATTGCACGTATCCGGGGGGACAGGTGGCCATGGCTGCGTCTCAGTCAAGCGGGAGAAATTCAAGCCGTTGGGCGGGCCCGACGGCGGCAACGGCGGCGACGGCGGCAACGTCATCCTGCGCGTGTCGGAGAACACGACCACGTTGCTCGACTACCATCACGCCCCGCACCGGCACGCCAGCAACGGCGGTCCCGGGATGGGCGACTGGCGCAACGGCAAGACCGGCGAAACCCTAATCCTGGATGTTCCGACCGGAACTGTTGTCAAAACCAAGGACGGCGACGTGCTCGCGGACATGGTCGGCGAAGGCACCGAGTACATTGCTGCCGCCGGTGGCCAGGGCGGCCTCGGCAACTCATCCCTGGCGTCGCAGAAGCGCAAGGCGCCCGGTTTCGCCCTTCTCGGCGTTCCCGGAGACGCCCGGGACGTCGTCCTGGAGCTCAAGAGCATCGCTGATATCGCGCTGGTCGGCTTCCCCTCGGCCGGCAAGTCGAGCCTGATTGCCGCGATGTCAGCGGCCCGGCCCAAGATCGCCGACTACCCTTTCACCACCCTTATTCCGAACCTGGGCGTGGTCCAGGCAGGCGACGTGCGCTTCACGATCGCCGACGTGCCCGGCCTGATCGAAGGCGCCAGCGAAGGCAAGGGCCTCGGACACCACTTCCTGCGCCATGTTGAGCGCTGCGCCGCGTTGGTCCACGTCCTGGATTGCGCTGTGCTCGAATCCGACCGGGACCCGCTGAGTGATCTGGCGGTCATCGAGCAGGAACTGGACCGTTACGCCGTCGACATGAGCTTTGCCGGTTCCGACGGCGAGGTCGTGCCGCTCAACGCCCGGCCCAGGCTGGTGGCGCTGAACAAGATTGATACCAAGGACGGCCGCGACATGGCCGAATACGTCCGCGGTGACCTGGAATCCCGTGGCTATAAGGTCTTTGAGATCTCAGCCGTCAGCCATGAGGGGCTGCGCGAGCTCGGCTTCGCAATGGCCGAAATCGTCAAGTCCGCCCGTGAAGACGTCAAAACCGAGGCCGCCAAGGTTCCCGTACCGGTGCTGCGTCCGCGCGCCGTCAACGACGGCGGTTTCAGCATCCGCCGTGAGGAAAAGAACCTCGAACCGTTCTTCCGGATTCTGGGCGCTAAGCCGGTCCGGTGGGTGCTGCAGACGGACTTCAACAACGAAGAAGCAGTCGGATACCTTGCCGATCGGCTGGCCAAGCTCGGTGTGGAGGACAAACTTTTCAAGGCAGGTGCCACGCCGGGAGACACCGTCATCATCGGC
>JBBSSN010000090.1:0-7552 GCA_038242035.1 Actinomycetales bacterium | reverse complement strand
GGTCAGCGCGGCGTCCTGCTCCGGCGTGCGCTGCGGCATGAATACGCCTTCCGAGAGAGCGGCCTGGATGGCCTCCGGATTGCTGGGGTCCAGGTCCCTGGCAAGTTCTTCCATCCGGGACATATCAATATGAATCCCGCGCGCATAGGATTCGATGGCGCCCAAGAGATGACCGCGCAGCCACGGCACCTGGACGAAGAGACGGGCATGGGCGGCCTCCCGCACCGCGAGGAACAACCGGACGTCCTGTTCGGGCAAATCCAGTCCCTCCCCGAAGACGGCGATGTTGGCCGGCAGCAGGGCCATCTGCAGATCGGCCAGCGGGACGCCGATGTCAGTGGAGCTCACCACTTCGCGGGCCAACGCCCCAACTGCCTGTCCCAGTTGCATGCCGAAGAGTGCGCCACCCATGTTCTGCAGCATGGACGAAGCACCGCCCATCATTGATTTCATTTCCTCCGGCAGCTGCTCGCTGAGCGTATTCGACAGGGCAAACGCAATGCTGTTCGCCACCGGCTCGGTGAGCCGCTTCCAGGTCCCCAGCGTCTCCTCTACCCACTCCGCCCGGGACCATGCCCGGCCGATCAAACCGGTGCTGGGCAGATCGGTAACGGGATCCAACCACAACTCCGCCAGCCGCAGAGCCTCGTCCACTTCCCGCGATTGGGCCGCGGTGACGGACGGATCCCCGCCGGCTACGGCCTGCCGGGCGTTGTCGTGTGCCAGCTCCCAGTTCACCGGCTCGTCGCTCTGATTGCTCATCATGGCCTGAACCTGGGCAAACAGCGCAGAGAGGGCCTTGGGATCGTCCGGAAGGCCGGCAGCCTTCGCCAGCGCCGCCGGATCGAACCCTTCAATGCCTTGGCCGCCCATCAGGTTGGCCAGCATTTCCGACAGCGGATCCTTGGGAGTTTCATCATCGTTATTTGCTGGGGTCGACGTCATGTGTGGGCCGTTCCTAGGAGGGCTAACTTCTTAACCTCACGTTACCGCCGCCCGCGCTTCCTTGTCTTCCCGGCGGCCGCACCGTTCGCTACCGGCCAACCGGCCGGTACCGCAAACCGGCTCACGGTTCGCTACCGGCATAGCGGCCCATGCCAATGGCGGCCAAACCGTTACGGCGAACCTCCGTCGGAGCACGTAGGCTAGGGGTTTGGACCCGCTGGCGGGTCCAGCCTCGCTGGTGTTGGCGGAGCGGTCCGAAGACAACGTGGTCAGGCAGGCAAAGCCGTGCAATGTTGCTTGACGATGAAACAGGTATGGACAGCAGGTATGGGTAACAGGTACGGGCAGCATCTTGCGCAGGAGAGGTACAGGTTGTGAGCGATCCGAATACCGGGGGACCCGTGGAGGGGCCACCCGCCGGTGGGCGTGCCTCGGCCTGGACTTCCTGGACGAAGCCGCTCGCACCTCAGCGGCCCCGGGATGGACGCTTCATCACCATGATCGTCTCGGGTGTACTGGCGGCGGCACTGTGCATCGTGGCGCTGACACTTCCCGTGCCGTACGTCATCGAGTCCCCGGGCCCCACTTTCAACACCTTGGGCAAAGACGGCTCCAAGCCGGTCATCCAGGTCACCGGCCATTCAACATATCCGGCCACCGGGCAGCTGGACCTGGTGACTGTTTACGTCAGCGGCGGGCCCGCCGGCAGTGTCAATATCGTTGACGCGTATCGGGCTTGGCTGGACAGCAGCCGTTCGGTGATTCCCGAGGAGCTGGTGTACGCACCGGGGACCAGCCAACAGGATGTGAACAGCCAGAACGCCGTCGCCATGACAACATCGCAGGAGGATGCAACTGCGGCTGCCTTGACTCAGTTGAAAATTTCTTACCAGACCATGCTTGCGGTTGCAGCGATTCCGCAGCAGTCCGCTTCTGCCGGCCAGCTGGAGCCGGGCGACGTCCTGGTGACAGTCAACGGGGCGCCGGTTACGACTCTGAAGGTCATCCAGGACGCGTTGGCTGCCAGCAACGGCAAGGCCGTCAGCGTTGAGGTGCGGCGCGGCTCCGAAATGCTGACCAAGAGCATCACCCCGCAGAAAAGCGACGGAGGCAAATACCTGCTCGGAATCGCCCTGCAGTACAAGTTCAGCTTCCCCTTCGACGTCAATATTGCGCTCAGCAACGTCGGGGGTCCCAGTGCCGGAATGATGTTCGCGCTGGGCATTATCGACACCCTGACGCCAGGGGATCTCACCGGCGGCAAACACTTCGCCGGGACAGGAACCATCGAACCAGGTGGCACGGTCGGCGCGATAGGCGGGATAGTACAGAAAATGATCGGTGCACGGCACAGCGGCGCCACCGTCTTTCTGGCCCCGGCCGCAAACTGCAACGAGGTGGCCGGCCATGTCCCGGCCGGCCTGCAGGTGGTCAAGGTCCAGACCCTGCAACAGGCTTACGACGCGCTCACACACATCGCCGCCGGCCAGGACAGCTCCGCCCTCCCGACCTGTCAGGCCGGCCGAGAGCGGCCATGATCTCGAATCTTCTTCCCACATTGACATCAGCACTTCCATCAACAGCTAAGCAGAGGTAAGCGTGACTTCCCGTCCTGCCAGTCCCAACAGACCCACCAACTCCCGACGCCGGCGAGGGCCGCTGTTGCCAACACTTATTGTGGTGGCCGTATTGGTCATTGTCTTCGTCTTCTTCGTCAACGTCTACACGGATGTCCTCTGGTACACCCAGCTGGGGTTTTTGGAGGTCTTTTGGCGAGAGAACGCGTCCAGGGTACTGATCTTCCTGGCCGCATTCCTGATAATGGGCGGCGGTATCTACACCTCGGTCCGCGTCGCGTACCGCGCACGCCCCGTTTACGCCCCTGACAACCAGACCCAGGACACCCTGAACCACTATCAGGCGCAGCTGGAACCCGTCCGTCGTCTGGTAATGATCGGCGTGCCCGCGGTTTTCGGCCTGTTTGCCGGAACCGCTGCAGCAGCGCAGTGGCAGAAGGTCCTGCTGTTCCTCTACCAGGTTCCCTTTGGACAAAAAGATCCGCAGTTCGGACTGGATCTGAGCTTCTTCATCAACACCCTGCCGTTCCTGGGATTTGTCGTCGGTTTCCTGATCAGCGTTGTGATCATCTCGGCTATCGCCGGAATCCTGACGCATTACCTCTATGGCGCTATCCGGCTGCAGGAACGTGGCCTTTTCACCAGCCGTGCTGCCCAGATCCAGCTCGCCGTGCTGGCCGCGGCCTTCCTGATTCTGCTGGCCATCAACTTCTGGCTGGATCGGTACTCGACGCTGCAGGACAACAGCGGCCTGCGCTCCGGCGCACTGTACACCGATGTCAACGCCGTTATTCCCACCAAGACAATCCTTGCCCTGGCCGCGGTAATTGTTGCCGTGCTGTTTATCGTCACAGCCGTGATCGGCCGCTGGCGCCTGCCGGTCATCGGTACGGCCATGCTGATCATTACCGGCATTCTGGCCGGGGGCATTTACCCGTGGGCGGTGCAGCAATTCCAGGTCAAGCCTTCGGAGGCTGCGCTGGAGAGCCCGTACATTGAGAAAAACATCAATTCGACGAGGTCCGCTTACGGGCTCGACAACGTTGAGGTCACGCCGTATAACGCGACGACTGACGCCACCCCGGGTGCGCTGCGGCAGGACGCGGCGACAGCGGCGAACATCCGGCTGCTGGACCCAAACCTGGTCTCCGCTACCTTTGGACAGCTGGAACAGTACCGTCCGTACTATAAGTTCCCCAGCACCTTGAATGTGGACCGGTACACCATCGACGGCAAGGTTCAGGATACGGTCATCGCCGTCCGCGAGCTGAACCCCAACGGGATCAGTCCGGATCAGCAGACCTGGTACAACACCCACCTGGTCTACACCCACGGTTATGGCATCGTGGCGGCCTATGGAAATACCGTCACCGCGGACGGAAAACCGGTGTTCATGCAGTCCGGTGTACCGTCGGTTGGCAAGCTGGGCACTGACACGAGCTACCAGCCGCGCATCTACTTTGGTCAGTTCTCCCCGGAGTACTCCGTCGTGGGAGCACCGGAGGGCGCCCCGCAGGTGGAGCTGGACCGTCCGCAGGGATCGGGTACCAGTGGTGAAGCGTCGACCACTTTCTCCGGAAACGCCGGCCCGAACGTCGGGAACTGGTTCAATAGGCTCGCCTATGCCATTAAGTTCCAGTCTTCTGATTTACTGTTGACCAACGGCGTCAATGACAAGTCACAGATCCTTTACGACCGCTCGCCGGAGGAAAGGGTCGCCAAGGTGGCACCGTACCTGACCATCGACGGCAACCCGTACCCGGCACTCATCGATGGCCGGGTTAAGTGGATCGTGGACGGCTACACGACGAGCGCCGCCTATCCCTATTCGCAGCAGCAGCAGCTCGAATCCGCCACCACGGACTCGTTGACTTCCAAGACCGGGACCGGCGCCCTGCCTAATAGCTCCATCAATTACATCCGGAACTCCGTCAAAGCCACCGTGGATGCCTATGACGGATCGGTATCGCTGTACGCCTGGGATGCTGAGGATCCGATTTTGAGGGCGTGGCAAAAAGCCTTCCCCACGACGATCAAGCCGTTCTCCGAAATGTCCGGCGACCTGATGAGCCACGTGCGCTATCCGGAGGACCTTTTCAAGGTCCAGCGCGAGCTGCTCAACCGCTATCACGTGACGGACCCGCGTGAGTTCTACAAAAACACCCAGGCCTGGAGCATCCCGAATGATCCGACGTCCTCCGCCGACGTCAAGCAACCTCCGTACTACCTCTCACTGCAGATGCCGGGACAGGAGAAGACCGCATTCTCCTTGACGACGTCGTTCATTCCGCAGTCCGTGAAGGGGACGGATTCACGGAACGTGCTGTATGGCTTCATGGCAGCCGACGCCGACGCGGGGAACCAGAAGGGGGTGAAAGCGCCCGGCTACGGCAAACTCAGGCTGCTGGAGCTTCCAGTGGATACGCAGGTTCCCGGCCCGGGGCAGGTGCAGAACACGTTCAACTCCGATCCGACCGTGTCCACACAGCTGAACCTGCTTAAGCAGGGTCAGTCAAGTGTCCTCAACGGCAACCTGCTCACCCTACCGGTGGGCGGCGGGCTGCTCTACGTCCAGCCGGTCTACGTTAGATCCACCGGTGAAACGTCCTATCCGACGTTGCAGCGCGTTCTCGTGGCCTTCGGCAATAAGATCGGCTATGCGGCAACGCTGAACGAGGCCCTTGATCAGCTCTTTGGCGGCAGTTCAGGTGCAGTAGCCGGGGATTCGCAAAAGCCAGGCGGGACGACGACGCCGGGAACGTCCGGCACAGGCGGCACCGGTGGTGCCAACGCAGCCCCGGACGCAACCGCGCAGGCGCAGCTGACCCAGGCGTTGCAGGATGCCAATCAGGCCATCCAGGACGGGCAGGCCGCCTTGGCCAAGGGCGACTTCAGCGCCTACGGGGCGGCGCAGACCAAGCTCAGTGCCGCCATTGCGGCCGCCCTGGCAGCGGAGGGGCAGATGACGGGTACCGGCGCGGCGGCACCGCCCGCCGGCTCCGCCGGCACCTCGACGGCGTCACCGTCGTCGTCCGCCACGCCGACGAAGTAGACCGGCAGGATCCGGGGCGGTTCCGCTGGGAATGCGCCCCGGACGTCGGGCTGCGGGACGCAGCTCACAGTCCGCTGATGCGGTCTCTGATTAGGTCGCACGGGAGGACCTAAGGTAGAGTCAATATCACGACGCGGGGTGGAGCAGTTCGGTAGCTCGCTGGGCTCATAACCCAGAGGTCACAGGTTCAAATCCTGTCCCCGCAACCATGAAGGGACCCTGACCGGTGGAAACGCCGGTCGGGGTCCCTTTTCTTAACGTCCGATTCTCGTAGCGGCGGAGCCGGACCGGAGCCGGACCGGAGCCGGCGGCCCCGGGGCCGTGTCGCCGGCAGGAAGCCGGATCCTCCCCAGCCAAACAGGCGCCATTTACCCACCTGGCTTATGAAGCGGTCTGCGCGCTTATGAAGCGGTCTGCGCGGCGGTGGAAAGCGGGTATAGTTGAACAAGCGACGCGGGGTGGAGCAGTTCGGTAGCTCGCTGGGCTCATAACCCAGAGGTCACAGGTTCAAATCCTGTCCCCGCAACCAAAAAGAGGCCCTGACCAGCGGAAACGCCGGTCAGGGCCTCTTGTGTTTGGTACCCGTTTTGGCGACCGAGCGCTTACCCTGGGGAACCGATCCGGCCGCCCATTCCTGCCCCATGGGAGGGGCACGAATGGAGTAGTCGATCTCAGCTCGCTAGGGCCGGAGAACGTCCACGTAAATGGTAGTAGTATCACCGGAGCGTATGATCTGCCCGACCTTGAAGCCGGCTTTGGTGGCTTGCCCCAAGGAGATCGATAAGACGCCTTCCCAGTCACCGGTCTCGGCGTAGGAGAGTAAGCCTGGAAGCCCGGTTGAAACCGGTGGATATGGCCGGTTGGGAAGCGTCGGCTGACCTGCCCCGTCATGAGCGGCGGCCTTAAACGACAGATGCAGGTAAGCTCCCCCGTCGAGTTCAATCTTGGAACCGGAGGCATCGTGGAAAACCTCCGGGACATAATAGGCCCGCAGTTCCGGGCCATTTTGGAAGTCGAGGGCAATTCGGTCGAAGTTGCCTTCGGGATGGCCGGCAACTCGGATGCCAGTCAGGTACGAGCCTGTGTTAGCAGCACCGGTAGCGGGCAGGCTGGCATCGGCGGTCGACCAGGCCTCGGGGCCAGGGGTGGGAGTAGGCGCCGCGCCGGTGGTTGCGGGGGCGCTCGGCGCAGCAGTGGAAGGCACCGGGGTGGCCACCGGCGGGGCGCTCGGCGTGGCGGAAGGCGCCGGGGTGGCCACGGGCGGGGCGCTCGGCGTGGTTGAAGGCGCGGGGGTGGTCGTGGGGGCTGGTGAGTGCGTGCAGCCGCTCAAGGCGACTCCCACTACAAAAGCAGCGACGGCAGTTCGGTTTCGTGGACGCGACATTATTTTCTCCCTGTAGTACCGCAAGCTTGATGGTCGGTGCGACGGCCGCGAAGAGGATGCAGAGGAGTCCTGCACTGAAGGCTGTCGGCTGGACTATTCTTGCCTGCAGACTTCGGTATCCCCCGGGGTGCGCACCGACCCGGACGGCTGTCTGTTGGGCGGGAATGGGTGCGGAAGTACGGCAAAATTCAGGGGCGCCAGTGGACATGCTGGGATCCTACTCTTGGCGTCCTCACCGCGCCATGGGTAGATCTGCCGACGGCGTCCACAAGACGTCAGTGGACAACTTCTCCACGGCGGCTAAAAGCCCGCGAGGGCGTGCGGAATGTAGTGTTCTTCCAGTGCGGAGAGCTCCTCGGCGGTGAGACTGATGTCCAAGGAAGCGACCGCGTCCTCCAGATGGCCAAGCTTCGTCGCCCCGACAATCGGCGCGCTGACCGACGGATTGGCGCAAACCCAGGCCAGTGCCACTTGCGCGCGGGGAACTTCGCGGGCCTGGGCCACAGCGGCCACGGCCATGGAAATCTTCCGGTCAGCGTCTTCGGCCTGCCGGTAGAGGGTCTGGCCAAACTCGTCCAGGCCTGCGCGCGTTGT
>JBBSSN010000089.1:0-7580 GCA_038242035.1 Actinomycetales bacterium | reverse complement strand
TCATGGTTGTCGCCGCCCAGTCCCAGCAGCATTTCTGCCGAGTCAGACGCCCGGTCATGGCCGCCATCCGGGCACCCAGCGGGCGTTGAAGTGGTATGAGCCCGGGCGTAGACCTCGCTAACCGTCAGCTCCGAGGGGAGAGCACGGACCGTGAACGGTGGAGTCCCCTGCTGTGTCGCTTCGGCGCTGCTGCGACGGTCCGGGTCGTGGAGAGCCAGCTGCGCCGCGTGAATGCCGGAATCCAAGGCGCCCGCCGCGCCCGCCGCGCCCGCCGCGCCCGCCGCGCCCGCCGCGCCCGCCGCGTCGTCGGCGATAGTTCCGGTCACGAGTACCCGCCCCGGATAGCGGGGGACCAGCGGCAACCTGGGCCAGGACACCCTGGATTCCGCGCTGGCACCCAACGGGAAAAAGACCCGGTTTGGAATGCCCGCGATGAACCGGCCTGTCACGAGTTCCCGTTCGCCGCTGATCAGTAACACCGTTGCGGTTTTTTGGCCGTCACGAACCACGTCCGCAAGCAGGTCTTCACACCAGGGCCAAGGGGAGGATCGGATGGCCGAAAGCCAGCGCCCCCATCCCGTTATGACGAGTACCAGCAGGGGCACCTCGTCATCCGGTGCATCAGGGAGGTCCACGAAAAACTGGAACAGGTGTGCCGCGGAGCGCAGATCCACCGGCTGTAGATAAGCACCGACGTCGGCACGGGCAGCCAGGGAGGCAAGCGAGCCATCCCCGTCGAGGCAATACACCCAGGAGGACAAACCATGGTGCTGCAGCAGCTGGTCTACCACGAGCCGGCAAAGGCCGGTCCGGGCGCCAGGCATCGGACCAATCAGAGCAAGATGGGATTGCCGACGCGGAGCCCACGGCAGCGGGAACACGCACTGCCGTTCCGGGACGTCCAAGAGGCCTACGGAGATCTCTCCGGGGGCCGGGCCTGCCAGTTCTTTGGATGCCAGCACCTGAGGCAATTCCGGCGCCAGCGCTGGGGGAGGCAGCTTTTTCCCGGACAGGATATGGGCAGCGCCAAGGATCCGGCTCCATTCGCGGGCCGGACCTGCGGAAGCGATCCCGGGTCTAACCAATGGTGCTTCCTGTACGGCGAGCCGGGTCGGTCGAATAACCGGATCTGCGGCCCGGGTCTGATCAGTCCCGAGCACCGCCGCCTGAAACGCAACAGGAAGTTCGCCTCCGCGGCTTATCAAGGCCCGTCCCGGCGACGAAAGGGGGATGCCGGCGGCCGCCGGCGTTCCGATAACGTCGAGGGATTCGTATCCGGATTGCACCCGCAGACAGATATTGGTGGTGATATTTGCACGGATGTCCGCCGAGATGGCTCCCTGCGGACGCTGCGTGGCCAGCACCAAGTGAATTCCCAGCGAACGCCCGGTCGCGGCAATCCGCATCAGTTCGGATAAAGCATCAGGGGCCTGTTCCACCAGCATCCTGAACTCGTCAACAACGATCACCAGCTGCGGAACCGCTGGGCGTGCCGGGGATGGTGTGCCTGGCGGGGCGGTGGCCGTGTAGCTGTGGATATCCTCCGCTCCTGCCTGGTCGAAGAGACTCTCCCGCCTGCGCGACTCGGCCCGCATTGATGCCAACACCCGGTGTAGGCCGTGCCCGGAGATATCCGTGACCAGCCCCGCGCAATGCGGCAAATCAGCGAGTGGACCGAGGCCCGAACCGCCCTTGAAATCGAGGAAAAGCAGCTGCAGTGCCGACGGCGGATGGATCGCGGCCAGACTGGCCACCAGCGTACGCAGCAGCTCGGATTTCCCCGATCCGGTGGTGCCGGCGACCAGTAAATGCGGCCCGTCACGTTCCAGGTCCAGCAGCAACGGACCACCATCTGCAGCGCCGATCACAATGGGATCCAGGGCGGCAGCACAGTGTTGCCCCCAGATGCGCAAGACTTCTTCCGGCGTTGTGAGCCCGGGCAGCGGGAAAGCCTCAGGAATGCCTGGGATTCCATCTTCCGGCGCTGCTTCGCCTGAAGAGCAGGCAACTCCTCGTCGACGGGCGAACCGTTCGAAAGTCACTGCGCTGACAAGGTCCGGGACAAACCGTTCGTGGTCCAGCAGTCCCTGCACGCCGTCATCGGACACAGTGAGGTGGATCCGGCTGCCCGTTGCTGGTTGTTGTCCTGCTGGTCCCCGCCCGTCGGCTCCGGGCCACCCCGGGGCGTTTCCAAGGAGGGGCTCCCAGGACTGATATCGGTGGACGGCGCAGGCAGCCTGCGGTACGCCGTTTTCCGTTCCCCCGGCCGTGGCGGGCACCGGAACAGCGGTCTGCACCACGGCCGTCGATCCGGAAAGACGCAGCTGCACAGCCACTGTCGCAGGGTTGGCCGTCAGCACAACATTGGGCAGAAACCGGGCGGCCAAAGGCAGTGTGCCGACCGGACCAAACACCACGGTCCGCACACCGGCTGCGTCGAGCTGCATGAGCAGGTATCTGAGCAACCCGTTCACGGATTCCCGCGGACCCGAAATGGCCAACCCTCCGTTCGGGCCCGCTTCCCGGCCGGGTTCTTCCCATGCCACCAGCACCGGCATGCCGGACACCAGCGGCGGGGAATAGCTCTCATCCGCCGGAACCGTGACCAGGTTTGCCGGGAGTGTTGCCGTTCCCACCCGAAGGTGCGCAAGGGAACCCGTGCGTACGCCGGCCCCACCGCGTCCGCTAGTGCCGCCGTCGTCGTTCTGGCGTGCCGGGAAAAGTCCCCGTCGAAGTACCAGATCCGCCGCCGACGGGTAGCCGGCGAGCCGGCGCCGGCAGTCTGCCTTGACCGCGGAGGCCTGCTCGGAGCGGAAGGCCTTGCGGCGGCGGCCCCCTAACAGCGGAAGCCAGACCGTGATGGCCGACATCGAGGCAAACGCCATGAACATCCATTGGCCCGTCCACAATGCCAGGCCGGTCCCTAACAAAAGAGGTACACCGCCGGTGAGCGCCAGCGCCCAGGAACGCCCTGTCCGCTGCTGTGAACGCCGCAGGGGCAGGGCAACCTGTGGCTCAACACCGGGGGACGGAAGCTCTTCTGGATCCGGAACGAAAGCCAGCCGCGCCCTGGTGGAACCGAAACCGATGGTCTGGCCGACGGTGATCACGCCGCTGCGCGACCGCATCCCATCCACCAGGAACTCCCTGGCTCCGGGCAGACAATGCAGCGAAATCAGGCGCTCGCCTACCTCCAGGACGGCTTGAATCCTGGACAATGCCGGATCACGGATGCTGATCTCCACCCGCCCACGGCCGATTCTGTACCGGCCGCGGCTAAGGGCGAAGACAGCACCCGAATCAGGGCCGGCCAACACCGCCAGTACCAGCGTCGGGCACTTACGTTCGACCGGCGTCCCAATGGAACCGGCAACGACGACGGCGCCGCTGGTCAGCGGGGGAGTACCAACGGTCAGCGCCGCCAGCGGCCGGCCGTTCAGTGAGAACTCGGTCACCGGCCAGCGGCGAGCCAAGTCGTCTTCGATTAGAGTGCCGCTGCTTCCCCTCGGGATATCGATGGAAAGTTCGACGGGTTCCGTGATAATGCAACAGGGTGCGGCCACCACGCTCAGTTCGAGCCTCATGGTGCGTTTCACACCTCCTCACTGGCCCTGTGGCCTTCCCTAACCGTAGAAGGCGCCGGCTGTGCCGCGGGAGCGACGGCCGTGATTGTGGCCATCGCTGCTGCGCCGGAGGGGTGTGGAGGACTGGCGGCCATCCAAACCTCGACCGGGCCCTCAATGGCGGGGAACATAACCGGGCAATGAGTGAGGAGCCCCCGAATCGGGTAACCTTGGCGAGTAGACGTGGGCACTGTTGTGTCCGCACGCATATACACAGGAGAGTTTGTGAACGCTGATCTCGTCATCGTCGGCTCGGGTTTCTTTGGCCTGACCATCGCGGAACGCGCCGCCACCGAGCTGGGCTTGAAGGTCGCCGTGCTGGACCGCAGGCACCACATCGGCGGCAATGCCTACAGCGAGAAGGAAGCGCAGACCGGAATCGAGGTGCACCGCTACGGAGCGCACCTCTTCCACACATCCAACGAACGCGTGTGGGAGTATGTGAACCGCTTTACGCAGTTCACGAATTACCAGCACAAGGTCTACACCAGCCACAACGGCGAGGTATACCAAATGCCGATTAACCTCGGCACCATCAACCAGTTCTTCCGCGCGTCAATGGGGCCTGCCGAAGCACGGGAGTTGATTCAGGAGCAGGCCGGCGAGCTGGCCGGCACGGATCCACAGAACCTCAACGACAAAGGCATCCAGCTGATCGGACGGCCGCTCTACGAGGCCTTCATCAAGCACTACACGGGCAAGCAGTGGCAGACGGACCCCAAGGACCTCCCGGCGGAGATCATTTCTCGGCTGCCCGTCCGCTACAACTACGACAACCGCTACTTCAACGACGCCCACGAGGGCCTGCCAGTGGACGGATACACCGCCTGGATTGAGCGGATGGCCGACCACCCGAACATCGAGGTTGTCCTGAATACCGATTTTTTCGACGACGGTGAGTTCGGCCGGTCGACAGTCCTCGGCCAGGTGCCGGTCGTCTACACCGGGCCGGTGGACCGTTATTTCGACTATGCCGAAGGTGACCTCTCCTGGCGCACCATCGATCTGGAGGAGGAAGTGCTCCCGACCGAGGACTTCCAGGGCTGCGCGGTGATGAACTACCCCGACGACGGCGTGCCGTACACCCGCATCCACGAGTTCCGGCACTTCCACCCGGAGCGGGACTACACCAAGGATGCCACCGTGATCATGCGCGAGTTCTCCCGGTTCGCGCAGAAGGGCGACGAGCCCTACTACCCGGTTAACACCTCGGACGACCGGGCCAAACTGCTCGCGTACCGCGACCTGGCGAAGGATGAAAAATCGGTGCTGTTTGGCGGCCGGCTGGGAACCTACAAGTACCTGGACATGCACATGGCCATCGGATCTGCGCTGAACATGTTTGACAACAAGATCAAGCCGCACTTTACCGGCGGAGCAAAGCTGGAAAGCGGAGGAGTGGACGCATGAGCGTTGAAGCAAGGACTGAAGCCGAAGTACGCACAGCGGATGCCAGAACCTGGCGGACCCTGCAACGGGTGATCCTGCCCGGCCAAAGCCAGATGGACACCGTTCCATTGTATATGGACACCGGCAGCGCCACCGGGGTTCAGCTGCCGACTATGGGCCACGATCCTCGGGATACGGCTGGATCCCAGGCTGTCAGCGGCGCGGGACCGGAGGTCCATGTTGAGGACTTTCTTTCCCGTCGGTCCACCTCGGTGCGCTCCGGGGAACGGGTCTCCTTCGGAACGTACTTCAACGCTTTCCCCGCCAGCTACTGGCGCCGCTGGACAACCGTTGAGAGCGTTCGTTTGTCCGTAAAATCGACGGGTAGCGGGGCTGTGATTGTTTACAAGTCCAATGCCCGCGGTTCCCTGCAGCGCGTCGACACCCGACGGGTCGACGGCGATGCCACCAACACTTTTGATCTGACACTGAAACCCTTTGGCGACGGCGGCTGGTACTGGTTTGACTTGGTGGCCGGCGCGGAGCCGCTGGTACTCAAGGAAGCTCAGTGGGAAACCGAGGGGGAGGGAGAGCCCGCGGGTTCCGTGACTCTCGAAATCACCACGCTGAACAAGACCGATTTTTGCATAAATAACCTCCGTCTATTGTCCGAACATCCCGAAGCGCTGGAAAATGTCAAGGAAGTTATTCTTGTCGATCAGGGCACCCAAAAGGTGGAAGATGCAGACGGTTTCGCCGATGTAGCAGCAGCCTTGGGCGGAAAGCTGCGCATCATTAATCAGGGCAATATCGGCGGCTCCGGCGGCTTCTCCCGGGGCATGTATGAGGCGGTGGAGAACGGTAGCGATTATGCCCTCCTGATGGACGACGACATCGTCGTAGAACCGGAGAGCATCACCCGGCTGCTGACCTTCGCGGACCTCTGCAAGACGCCAAGCATCGTGGGTGGGCACATGTTTGATCTCTATAATCGGACGGTCCTGCACACCTTCGGTGAGATCGTTAATCCCTACCGTATCCAGCCGGCACTGCCGCATGAAGACATGATCCTCGGTCACGATTTCATGCGGTCCAATCTACGCCAGACCTCGTGGCTCCATCGGCGCTGCGACGTGGACTACAACGGCTGGTGGATGTGTATGATCCCCACCAAGGTCATCCGTGAAATCGGGCTGTCGCTGCCCATCTTCATCAAATGGGACGACGCCGAATACGGGCTCCGGGCCAAGGAAGCAGGTTTCCCCACGGTGTCGTTGCCTGGGGCAGCCGTCTGGCACGTCTCGTGGATCGACAAGGATGACCTCGTTGGCTGGCAGGCGTACTTTCACGCCAGGAACCGGATTATCACAGCCCTCATCCATAGCCCGTACGAGCACGGCGGAAGAGTTGTACGCGAATCCAATTACAACGACATCAAGCACTTGGTATCGATGCAGTACGCCACCGGTCGCGGGCGGAACATGGCTTTGGAGGACCTGCTTGCAGGGCCGGAACACCTTCACGCATTGCTTCCGGAAAAGCTGCCCGAAATCCGCGAGATGATGAAGGGCTATTCTGATTCGCAGTTTGCGGCTGAACCTGATTCATACCCGACCCCGAAGATGGCCAAACCGCCGCGCCACGGGCACGGCGTCCGTCAACCGTCAAGGGTGTCATTGATTCCCTGGGCCGCGAAGACCATCGTCCGGCAACTGACGAAACCCGTAACTCCGCTGAGCAAGGAAAGGCCACAAGCCAGCGTTGCCCATCAGGACAACCGGTGGTGGCGGATGTCCCAATTCGACAGCGCCGTAGTCACCAACGCGGAGGGAACCGGGGCCTCCTGGTACAAGAGGGATCCCAAGCAGTTGAGGGAGATGCTCGCTGAGAGCGCAAGGTTGCACGCGGTCCTCTTGCGTGACTGGCAGAAGCTCAGTGCCACATACAAGGCAGCCGTGCCGGTGATTACGTCTTTTGAGGAGTGGAAGAAGACGTTTGATGCCCAAAGCGAGAAGCAGAGCCAATGAGTTCCAGCGTTGACGCGCTGGTCAGGCCTGGCCTGGGCGGTGGTCTTGGGGATGTATTTCGTTCACGGTTTCTGCTCAAGCTTCTGGTCCGCAAGGAACTCAAGGTCAGGTACCGCGGATCGGTGCTTGGTCTGCTGTGGTCCTATGTTAAGCCAGGCGTCCAGTTCATCGTTTTTTATATAGCCCTTGGCGTGTTTCTGGGCTTAGAGAAAAGCCCGCGTAATCCGGGGGGCCTGCCGAATTACGCCGTCTATCTGTTCTCCGGCATCGTACTTATTAACTTCTTCACCGAGGCATTAGGCAATGCCGCACGTTCCATTGTGGGTAATGGCGGCCTGATCAAAAAGATCTATCTGCCGCGGGAGCTATTTCCTGTCGCCTCCGTATGGGTTTCCGCAGTGCACTTCTTTCCCCAATTGGTGGTCTTGATAGCGGCCTGTTTCGTAGCGGGATGGCATCCCAACGTGATCCAGCTGGGAGCGGCGGTTTGCGGATTCATCATCGTAGCCCTCCTTGCGACTGGGCTGGGCTTGTTGTTTGG
>JBBSSN010000088.1:0-7588 GCA_038242035.1 Actinomycetales bacterium | reverse complement strand
GGGAATACTGGCTGGACAACTACGGCATCGCCAAGGCCTGGCAGGTCTCCAAAGGTGCCGGGGTGAAGGTTGCCGTTATTGACAGCGGCATGGACGGAACTCACCCGGACCTGACCGGCGCAATAGCCGGTGGAACGGATGTCTCGGGTTCTGGCCAGGCCGATGGCCTGAAGGGAATTGGAGCCGAGCCCGAGCACGGAACCTTAGTGGGGACGCTGCTGGCCGGGCGTGGACACGCTTCCGCATCTGCCAGCCCCGATCCGTCCGCGCCGCCTAGCGTCGGCGCCGGGCCCGACGGCGTGATCGGCGTGGCGCCCGAAGCCCAGCTGCTCAGTATTTCCGCCTGGCTCGGAAGCACCAACCCTTCCGGGAAAAGCATCGACGAACAGATCCCTGCGGCCGTGCGCTGGGCGGTCGACAACGGCGCCAAGGTCATTAACATGTCACTGGGCAGCACCTCGACAGCCTGGCCGCAAAGCTGGGACGACGCCTTCCTGTACGCCGAACAAAAGGACGTGGTGATAGTCGCAGCCGCCGGAAACCGGAAGACCGGGAGCGCGCAGGTAGGAGCGCCCGCTACCATCCCCGGCGTCCTGGCAGTGGCCGGTCTGGACTACGACGGCACGGCCAGCCAGGATTCGTCGTCCCAGGGCATCAGCATCGGGGTGGCGGCTCCGGCCGAGAAACTCGTCGGGGGTCTGCCCGGCGGCGGCTATGCGGACTGGAGCGGAACCTCCGGTGCCGCCCCGATCGTCTCCGGAGTTGCGGCGCTGATCCGTTCCAAATATCCGGACATGTCAGCCGCGCAGGTGATCCATAGGATCATAGCCACGGCCAAGCCGAAGGGGGACGGGGTCCCGAACGCCCTGTACGGCTTCGGTCTGCTGGACGCCGCGGGCGCCTTGAGCGCCGATGTCCCGCTCGTGGCGGCCAACCCACTGGGCAACATGGCCGACTGGATCAGGATTCATCGACGGACCGAGGCCCCCTCGGCGGGCCCCAGCCAGACTCCCTCCTCGACTTCCCCGCCGGCAGTGGCAGCTCCGGCAACACCGGCCATCGCTGACCCCACGGTTCCGGCGGCTCTGCCGCCCTCGGCACTGGACAGTACTCTTCCGCGCACCGTGGTCGTCGGATTTTCGATTCTGTTCCTGCTGATCCTGGCCGGCGGAACGGTGCACCTGCTCATTGCGCGGCGCCGGGAAGCGCCTGACGAGCAGCCCACAGCACAGCCGCCGCCGCATTAGTGAATGTTTTCACAAAGTCTTGTACCATAGAGTCATGGCTCCTACATCCCAGTTCCTGGATCGTCCGCGCGTTCTCGTAGTCGGCGGCGGCTACGTCGGCCTCTACGTGGCACTGCGTCTGCAGAAGAAGATCGCCAATGCCGGTGGCGTCGTCACCGTGGTTGATCCGCTGCCGTACATGACGTACCAGCCCTTCCTTCCAGAGGTGGCTGCCGGCAATATCGAGGCCCGTCACGCCGTGGTCTCGCACCGCAGGCACCTGCGGCAGACCGAGCTCATCCAAGGCTCCGTCACCAGCATCGACCATGAGAACCGCACCGCCGTGGTAGCCCCGACGGACGGCGGAGAACACTTTGAACTCCCGTATTTCGACATCGTCGTGGCGGCCGGTTCCATCACCCGGACCTTCCCGATCAAGGGCCTGGCGGAAAACGGCATTGGCATGAAAACCATCGAGGAGGCCGTCGCCGTCCGCAATCAGGTGCTGGACCGGATCGAAGCGGCCTCGACCGAGACGGATCCGGCCACGCGCAAGCGTGCCCTGACGTTCGTCGTCGTCGGCGGCGGTTTTGCCGGCATCGAAACCATCACCGAACTAGAGGATATGGCCCGCACCGCGGCGAAGCAGAACCCGCGGCTGAACGTGGCAGAACTTCGATTCGTGCTGGTCGAGGCGATGGGGCGGATCATGCCTGAGGTCACACAGCCGCAGTCGGAATGGGTCATTGAGCACCTGCGTAGCCGCAACATCGAGGTGCTGCTCAATACATCCCTGGCCAGCGCCGTGGACAACCACATGAGCCTGATCAACATGCCGGACAAGACCGTTGCGCAGGAATTTGATGCGGATACGCTGATCTGGACCGCCGGAGTGCAGGCAAATCCGATGGTCCGTTCCACCGACTTCCCGATCGATCCGCGCGGCCGGGTGCAGGTCGGCGCCGATCTTCGGATCACCGGTGAATTCGGCGCCATCCAGAACGCCTGGGCGGCCGGCGATGTCGCTGCCGTTCCGGATCTGACCGGCGGCGGCGTCGCGGGCTTCTGCGTCCCGAACGCCCAGCACGCCCTCCGCCAGGCAAAGCGCCTGGCCAGCAACCTGTGGGCCTCGCGCTTTGATAAGCCGTTGACGGACTACAAGCACAAGAGCCTTGGTGCCGTAGCGGGCTTCGGCGAGTGGAAGGGCGTCGCCAACATCATGGGCGTCGGACTCAAGGGCTGGCCGGCATGGCTGGCGCACCGCGGCTACCACGGCCTGGCGATGCCGACGTTCGAGCGTAAATGGCGCGTCATTTCGGACTGGTTCATCAGCCTCTTCGCCGGCCGCGACACCACCGCGCTGCTGGACCTGGACCGCCCCCGCGCGGCCTTCCGCGCCGCAGCGGGCCCCGCACCGAAGCCGGTGGCCAAGCCTGCCGATGCCTTGGCCGTTGCTTCCGCTCCGGTGAACGAAGGGGTCCCGGTCGGGGCCAAGTAACGATCGCAGGGTTTAGTACCCGACGGCGCCCGCTCCGGCTTCCGGATGGGCGTCGTTAGCGTTTCAGGGCGCCGCCGTCGGAGTTTCGGTGGCCTGCCTTCTGCCGGGTTTTCTCCCCGGCACGCCGGATCGAGTACGCTGGACGGCGGGCCCCAATAGCCCAATCGGCAGAGGCAGCAGACTTAAAATCTGCACAGTCAGGGTTCGAGTCCCTGTTGGGGCACATTTTTGGCGAAACTGCGCACTTCCTGATGCAGGAACGGGTGCAGGAACGCCCCCGGAACGGGTGCAGGAAAGCCGCACGGATCAATGCGTGTTTAGCGGAACTATTCTCGACGGCCGTTCGTCAGGCTTGGTAGGCTTAGATTTGCTCACCTGCCCCCGAATGGAGGACACCGCACCATGGCTGTCAGCGGAAACCCCGTATTTGCCAACAACAAGAACTTCAGTCCCAAGCCGGCGTTCCAGGGCCAGCTGCAAAACCAGGGATACAAGGGCGCTGAATCCGCGACCAAAGATGCCAGACTGAATCCGCAGCAGCTGCAGGATCTGTACAACGCGCCCTCGGCCGGGCCTTCGCAGACGGGACGGATGACGCTCGACGACGTCATCATCAAGACCGTGGGCATGCTTGCCCTGGTGCTGGCCGGCGCCGCCGTGGGCTGGATCTTCCCGGTTCTGACCATCCCCGGCATGATCATCGGCCTGGTGCTTGGCCTGGTTAACTCCTTTAAGCGTGAACCGTCACCGGCGCTGATGATGCTCTACGCGGCCGCCGAGGGTGTGTTTCTGGGCGGGATCTCGGGCATTCTCGAGGGTATGTTCCCCGGGATCGTGGTGCAGGCTGTACTCGGCACGCTGTCCGTCTTCGCCGTGACGCTGCTGCTGTTCAAGAGCGGCAAGGTGCGGGCGACGCCGAAGATGACGAAGATCTTCATGATCGGCATCGGCGGTTACCTGGTGTTCTCCGTGCTGAACTTCTCCCTGATGGTCTTCAACGTCACCGACAGTCCCTGGGGCATCCGGAGCATGCATATTCCGGGGACCAGCATTCCGTTCGGGCTGGTGCTGGGCCTGCTCGCCATCGCTCTGGCGGCGTTCTCCCTGGTGATGGACTTTACATCCATCCAGCGCGGCGTGCAGAACGGGGTCCCGGCCAAGTACTCCTGGACGGCCGCGTTCGGACTCACTGTCACGTTGGTGTGGCTCTACGTGGAGATCCTGCGCCTGCTGGCGATCATGCGAAACAACTAGCCGCTGGGGCCTGCCTCGAATGCCGTGCATCTGGACGATTGCCGGGGAAATGGAGGGATGCCGTGGAAATTTCCACGGCATCCCTCCATTTCCCCGGCAATTTGAGTGTGTTCCCTGACGTCAGTGAATTCTCAGTTTCCCGGCATAGGCTGAGCTCGAACGAGGCTGCTGTGGCATCGTCGGGAAGGGAACCATGCAGCGTATAAGCCCGATTCTTGGTGTCTTCGGTATCCTCTATTTTCTCGTTGCCGTGGTCTGTGTTGTGGCCTTCGTCTGGGTTGCGGTATTGCTGATACAGTTCCTCACACTGAAAAACCGCCAGCTCCGGGCGGGGCTGTACCGCGCGGAGTCTGAACGTGGACGCAGGGGCCACCGGCAACGCGGTTCGGGATATCCTGCGGAAGGGCCGGGGCAGCAATGGCCTGGCCAGCAGCAGCCACCCCGGCAGCAATCCGGCGGCCCTGATCAGCCGTGGGCCGGCCAGCCGCCACCCCAGCAGCCGCCGGGCGATCCGCAGCCGCCGCAATAACGCAGCGGAGCAAATCAGTTCAATCGTTCCAGGATCAGCGCCATGCCCTGCCCGCCGCCGACGCACAGGGTCGCCAGACCCAGGCTGCCGTCCATCGTCGTCAGCCCGTTCATGAGTGTGGTGACCATCCGAACCCCCGTCATTCCGAAAGGGTGGCCCAACGCGATGGCGCCCCCGAAGGCGTTGAGCTTGGACGGGTCGATGCCCAGTTCCCGCCGGCTGGCGACGACCTGGACGGCAAAGGCCTCGTTGAGCTCGACCAGGTCGATGTCCTTGATTGCCAGTCCGGCCAGAGCCAGTGCGCGTCTGGTCGCTTCGATCGGCCCCAGACCCATAATCTCCGGGGAGAGGGCGCTGACGCCCGTTGCCACGATGCGTGCCAGCGGCGTCAGGCCCAGCTCGCTGGCCCGGGCGGCACTCATCACTACGGCGGCGGCCGCCCCGTCGTTCAAGGGGCAGGCATTGCCGGCGGTCACCGTGCCACCGGGCCGGAATGCGGGCTGTAATGAACTCACGGACTCCATCGTGACGCCTGCACGGGGCGAGTCGTCGCGGTCGACGACGGCGCCGTCACGGCGGGTGTACGGCGTAATCTCGCGGGCATAGAAGCCGGCCGCGATGGCCGCCTCGGCGCGGTTCTGGCTCTGCACACCCCACTGGTCCTGTTCACTGCGGCCGATGCCGAGGGACGTGGCGACGTTTTCCGCCGTTTGGCCCATCGAAAGGTAGATGTCGGGCATCTCCCCATCCAGCCGGGGGTCCGTCCACGGCGCATTGGCAGCGGCCATTGCGGCGCCCCGGTCGCGGGCGGCGGCGAATCTCGGATTGTGGTTGGTGCGCTCCGTCTCCCCGGCGCCCTTCCAATTCTGGTACCGGGAGACGGACTCGACGCCGGCAGCTACAAACGCGTGCCCCTCGCCGGCGCGGATGGCGTGGAAGGCCATCCGCAGGCTCTGCAGACTTGAGGCGCAGAAACGGTTAATGGTTGCCGCCGGAACGGTGTCCAGTCCGGCCAGCACGCTGACGACCCGCGCCATGTTGGAGCCTGCTTCTCCGCTGGGTTCGGCGCAGCCCAGGTACAGATCATCCAGCGTCGCCGGATCAAGCTCGGGAACCTTGGCCAAAGCCGCTGTGATCATGGCGGCCGCCAGGTCATCCGGGCGCTCGTCTTTCAGTGAGCCTTTAAAGGCCCGGCCAATGGGGCTGCGGACAATGGAGACGATCACGGCTTCTGGCATCGTCGCGGTGCTGGCTGTACTCATGGCTCCATTGTGGCCGTGATCGGCATCTCACTCAACATTGCCGGTGCACGTTGCCGCAGGCTAGCCAATCCGACCGGCACCCGCTGCTGGTGTTACGGCGAAAATATCGGGTTCCCGGAAGGCGGCGTGCCCGAATGCCGCGAGGACCGCCTGCCGGATACCGGCTTCGGCGGCAGCCGGGATCAGTGCAATGGCGGAGCCGCCGAATCCGCCGCCGGTCATCCGGGCGCCCAGTGCACCGTTGGCCAGAGCAGTCTCCACCGCCAGATCCAACTCGGGGCAGGAAATTTCAAAGTCGTCCCGCATGGAGAGGTGGCTGGCGGTCAGCAGCTGACCGATCGATGCCGGCCCCCGCTCAGCAAGGGCTGCAACGGTGGAGAGTACGCGGTCGTTTTCGGTGACGATATGCCGCACCCGGCGGAAGGTCTCGTCATCGAGGAGCCCGGCGGCCTCGGGGAGTTCGTCGACGCGCAGGTCCCTCAGCGCCGGCACACCCAATACCTCGGCGCCCAGTTCACAGGACGCGCGTCTGGCGGCGTAGTCTCCGGTGGCGTGGGCATGGCTGACCCGTGTGTCCACCACCAGCACCACCAGCTGCGCGAGAGCAAGATCCAGCGGCACCTGCTCCGCATGCCGGCTGCGGCAATCCAGGAAAACGGCGTGACCCTCCGCCGACAATAGAGACGCCGATTGATCCAGAATTCCCGTCGGAGCGCCCACCACCTCATTTTCGGCGCGCTGGCCTACCAGCACCAGCTCCTCCCGCGTCAAGCCGGCGCCGGTCAGATCGTTCAGCGCCAGTGCGACGGCGCTTTCGATCGCCGCGGAGGAGGACAAGCCAGCGCCGGTCGGCACCGAAGAGTCCAGGAAGAGATCGAAGCCGGGGACGCGAATGCCCTGTTGGCCGAGTACCCAGGCCACGCCGAGGGGATACGCCGTCCAACCGTGCATGTTCGACGGCGCCAAGCGAGTCAGGTCCACCGTCACCAGCCCCTCATTGCCGTAGCTGGAAATCAGCCGCGCGGTGCTGTCCTCGCGCAGCCGAACGGCGACTCGGGCCGTGTGGCTAATGGCGAAAGGCAGGACGAAGCCCTCGTTGTAATCGGTATGCTCCCCGATCAGATTGACCCGTCCCGGTGCCTGCCACACCCCGTCCGGCGCATGACCGAATACCTCCACGAACATGGCCGCTACCTCTGCAGTCACTTTCGCCCGATCCTTTTTGCCGTTAACCATCTTAGGTTGCCTCTCGGAGCAGGCGGCCGCGAACCCGCACACTGGTCTGGCCGCCGGTGCGTCCGACTGCGGCGCGGAGCGCGGAAGCGGTCAGCTCAGGGGTGCTGTCATTAATAAAGGCACCCATGGCAGCTTCCGATCCGGCAAGGAATTTCAGTTTGTCCGCAGCCCGGCGCGGCGAGGTCAGCTGTAGGTGCAGATAGCTGGCGGGCCGGAAAAAATCGTCCACTGGTGCCTGGTGCCACGCGGCAATGTAGGGCGTCGGTGTGCCGTACAGATTATCCAAACGCGTCAGCAGCTCCAAATACATCCAGCTGAGCTCATCGCGTTCCGCCCCGGTCAATGCGGCGATGTCCGGAACCTGCCGGTGCGGTGTGAGATGGATTTCGAGCGGCCATTTTGCGGCGAACGGGACATAGGCACTGAAATGCGTGCCCTCCAGGATCATTCGGTCCCCGGCCTGCCGCTCGGAACCGAGAATGGATCCGGTAAGAGATTCCCGGCCATCGGCGGCATCGTAGTATTTCCGGGCGGCCTCCGCCATCACTGCTGCCCGAGGGGTGATGTAGGGATAGGCATAGAT
>JBBSSN010000087.1:0-7614 GCA_038242035.1 Actinomycetales bacterium | reverse complement strand
GGGCTATGCATTCCTGGAGGCCAGCGCGAAGGCCAAGATCGTCAATATGGCAACGAACGTCGGTGCCCTGCTGTTCTTCCTCCCACATGGCTCGCTGCTGTGGGGGGTGGGCCTGCTGCTCGGCGGGGCGAATATGGCAGGCGGGTATCTTGGCGCCCGCACCGCCGTCAGGCAGGGCAGCGGCTTCATCCGAATCGTGTTCCTGCTGGTGGTCGGCGTCCTGATCGTCAAGCTTGGCTATGACGTGTGGCAGGAGAACTTCGTGCACGGTTAGGCCTTGTCAGGTTTTTGAGCTACAGGGTTTTAAGCTCGTGGGCCGCCGGCAGCCAGGACAGTGTCCTGCCGGCCAAGGTGCTGGCCACCCAGAGAGATCTCTGGGCATCGCCCGCCGCGCTCCCGGAGTTGATGCTGCCAGGATGCGTCCTATCGGCCAAATAGCAAAGCGCATTGTCCACCTCACGCGCAATAGTCCACTGCCTGGCGATCTCATAGTCCAGCCCGGCGGCATCGCACAGATCCGCGCATCGTTCGCGCAGCGCCGCCTGCGGATCCGTCCGGGCGAGCTCCGGAATCCGGTTCCACAGGCACGGAGCCACAGCAAATTCCGCCTCGCCTACCGTCGGTTGCGGGTCAATGGCTGCGTAGCTCGCATCCGCGGGCCTACCGAGGATGTTCATAAAATGCAGATCGGAATGCACCAGGACATCCCGGGATGATCGTCGGCCCACGGCCCCGCGCGTCTGACAAACCTCCAGCGCGGCTTCCAAGAGCCAGCGGTCAAAGGGCCGTCCCAGCTCATCCCAGTCGGCCGGCAAATCGTCGCTCCAGCGCTCGGCAGTGTCCGCGATGTGGGAAAGCCCGGACCAACCGGGCCCGACGTTCGGGACTATCGACAGCAGCCGCACAATGCCGCCCCACACCTCAACGGCCAAATCCACGGGGCACACCTGCAGGGAGCGGAAAGCATCCAGCCGTTCAAGCACCATCGCGCAATCAGCGGCATCACGCTGAAGCAGGCGCACGGCCCCATGTCCGTCCCACAATTGCAGGGCCAGCGGCTCCAAGCGGGTCTCCGCCGAGGGGAAGGCGACCTTCAGGACGGCCGGTGTGCCGTCGTCGGCCCGCACCGGCAGCACGATGCCGGTCCTGCCGTTCCACGGTTCCAACCCCGACGGCAGATCCACCGTGAGATTCCAACGCTGCAGGGATTTTTCCAGCAGCCCGGGCAGGCTCGCCAGCCACGCGCGCTGGACGCTGCTGGTGGCGTAACGCCTTTGCAGGTCGGCGGGGATCGGTACGACGGCGGCCACAGTCCATAGCCTACTGCGCGAATGGTCCGCGGCGGGTCCGGGAGAGGATGAAAGTGCGCGGCACGCGCGAAGGGATGGGCCTAACGGATCCGGTGCGGTAATGACGACGGTCCTGTAAAATGACGCGCTCGACACACGTCATTGAACGGCGGACGCGTCATTTTTGCGGGCGCGGTGCGGATCAGCCGCCGACGATGCCGCTGGCGCCGAGCAGATATCCGATGCCATAGGTGGCGGCCAGCGCCAGGGCTCCGCCAATCACCACCCGCCACGCGGCGCGCGTGCGCGAGCCACCACCGATCCGTGCCCCCAGCCAACCGGTGGCGCCCAGGGCGATCAGTACGGCGACGAAGGTAACGGGCACGCGCCAGCCTTCCGGCGGCAGCAGAATCGCCGCCAGCGGCAGGATAGCGCCGACCGTGAAGGCAACGGCCGAGGCCAGTGCGGCGTGCCATGGGCTGACAACGTCTTGCTCGTCGATATTGAGCTCGATGGACAAATGCGCCGCCAGGGCATCGCCGGCCGTGAGTTCCGCCGCGACCTGCGCAGCGGTAGCGGGGCTCAGGCCCTTGGCATGGTACATCGCCGCCAGCTCGGCCAGCTCCTCCTCTGGCTGTTCGGCCAGCTCGCGGCGCTCCTTGGCAATCAGATCCCGCTGACTGTCGCTTTGGCTGCTGACCGAAACATATTCGCCCAGCGCCATGGAGATCGCGCCGCCGACCAATCCTGCCATTCCCGCGGTCAGGATCGGTCCGGTGCTCGTGGTAGCGCCGGCAACCCCGACGACGATGGCAGCGACGGAAACGATGCCGTCGTTGGCGCCGAGCACTCCGGCGCGGAGCCAGTTGAGCCGCTGCGCAGTGTCCTGCTGGTGCGGCTCGTTGTCATGCGTGTAGAGTTCCCGTGCTTCGCTCATGGGATAAGCCAACCACTCGCCATCCCACACCGCCAGCAAGGGAAGGATGCCCTAGTTTAGCCGACCCTATTTCGCCCCGGCTGGGTGCCAGGCTGGGCGCCAGGCTGCTCGATTCCCGGTAGGGGCACTTCGGGCGGCCCCCAACTCCAGCGGTGCGCGGCGTTATGAACCAACGCCATAATGGCCGTCGTGCGTACAACGGCAGTTGAGTCGCCGCCGGCGGGATCGCTGAGCGCCAGCAGTTGCGCATAGACCGTAGCGAGCTGGTCCTCCAGAGTTGCCAGCGCAGCGGCAGGAGTTGCGGTGAATCGCGGGGC
Source organism: Actinomycetales bacterium (assembly GCA_038242035.1). Taxonomy (GTDB): domain Bacteria; phylum Actinomycetota; class Actinomycetes; order Actinomycetales; family Micrococcaceae; genus Arthrobacter_M. The sequence continues at coordinate 5,071 of JBBSSN010000087.1, read as the reverse complement.
CAGCTCGTACCCGGGCTGCAGCGCCGGAAGCGGAAGGCACCGTGCGGTGAGCAAATCCTGGAGCGATGACAGGGTCGATTCATGATCCGACAGAAGCCGCACGGCCAAACTCGAGGTCGGGTTGGTCAACCGGGTCGCCGCTACCTGATACGCATAGACGGCCTTCTGTTCGGCTTCCACCGCGATCAGCAGGGCCTGGTCGTCGTTGACGCCCGCCGGCGCTGTCCGCGGCGTGGCACAGGGCGTGGCCACGGCCACAGGTGCCGCCGCGGAGGACGCGCTGGGCGTGTCCCGCGTCCCGTTTGCCCCGCCGGTTCCTGCCGGGTCTGGTGTGCTCGACGCATCCAGATAGGGGGATTCCGGAACCGTGAGCCCCACATCGCCGGCGAGTGAGCGGGACTGCATGAGGGCAGCTGCACCTCCGGCCGCAAGTACCCTCGCCATGCCTCCCGGTGCCGTACGGGCCGCTGTGAGAGAGGCAGTGCTGCTGGCCGCCAGCCCTTGGATCAGTTCGGGGATGCTCGCCGGCCCGGCCTGGGACTCTCGCGTCTGCACGACCGACGACGACGCCGTGGCGGAATCCTCGGCTTCGTTGCCGGGGACCGACAGTGCGGCGGCGTAGGCGTCCAGCATTGCCCTGGCGCTGCCGAGCTGGAGGGCGACGGCGGGCACGGTCGCCGCAGCCTGCAAGGTGGCGGCGGAACCGGCTAGGGTCGTGACGCGTTTTAGCTCGTCCGTTCTCGCCAGCTCGGTTGCCGAGAGCGCTGCAGGCTCCACTGGTTTAGGACTGACGACGGCGGTCCCCATTCCGAGGACGACGGCGCCCGTGAGCAGCAGCAAGAGCAGCCGCCGTCCGATACGTCCCGTTTTGTGCAGGTTTTTTCCCGGTTCCTCAGCTTCCTGGGTCCGCGCATCCCTGACCATAAAATCCCGTCGACTGGAGCCGGTGTGCTGTTCGAGCCGTTGATGAGTGTCCGGCCAGGTGTTTTGCACCGTGGACGCGGTGCGACTGTCCGCCGCCTCCTGACCGGGCGCCGCCTCCTGACCGGGCGCCGCCTCCTGACCGGGCGCCGCCTCCTGACCGGGCACAGAAGGAACGGCGGGGTCTGTCGGCTCCGGCATCCCTGGCGGGGGCGTGATTTTGGTCTCCACCGGAGTACTCGGCCGGGCATCCGCTCCCGCGGAGGGTTCGGCATCCGGCGCGTGAGTCGTCGTCGTCGGGCTCGTTGTGATTGTGACGTCGGAAGAGGTGCCCCCGGAGGGGCCACCAGCGGGGCCACCAGCGGGACCAGCGGGGGCAGTCGCGCGCTGCTGCCCGGTACGGTCGGTGCCGCGTGAGGTTCCGGCGGCTGTGGCACCCGGCTGGCGGCTGTCATTATCAGCGGCCCAGTCGGCGGCCCCGTCGGCGGCCCCGTCGGCGGGGGAGCGGGAGTCTGTCACAACACCTGATGATGTCACGACCGGCGGCTCCGCATGCACACCAGCATCGCAGCCGCGGGTGGGAAGCCAACTGCGCGTGTGGTTCGCACGTGGTTAAGGACGGTCCCGGTTCACTGGATCGGCCGGGAATTCGGTAGGCTATTGGCTACAACATCATCTAACCGGGAGGCGGCAAACTCATGAATCGGCCCAACGCTCACGGTGCGTCTGACAATGTGCATTCGGACAGCCATTCGGATGGTGGAAACCTTGCCAGCACCGCCGAAGCACAGCGGCTCTTTGACTTGCTCAACCCCACGGTCGCCAACCATGGGCTCTTCCTTGAGGACGTGAACGTCCATCTTGCGGGGGCGCACCGGACGGTTAGCGTCGTCGTCGACCTTGAACAGAATCTTCGCGGCGGAGTCGGTCTGGACGTGATCGCGACAATTTCCCGTGAGCTCTCCGACGTCCTGGACGCCGATCCGCACGATGACGGCCGCCCCTTCGACCTGGAAGTGTCTTCCCCCGGTGTGAGCCGGCCGCTGACCGAGCGTCGGCACTGGTACCGCGCCCTCGGCCGAATGGTGAAAGTCAACGTGCCCCAGGGCGAGAACGTGACCGGAAGGCTGCTGGAGGTCGACGACGACGGGATAACCGTCCGTCCGGAGCTGACAGTTAAAAAAGGGATGAAGCCCAAGCAGGGCAATCCGGAAAAGATAGCTTTTGATAAAATTCGCCGGGGCACGGTCGAAGTCGAGTTCAGCCACCTGGACGAGGCTGACCCCGGCGCCGGGCTGAATGAAGATTTTGGTCCGACCGCAGGTGCGGTCGATGGAGAGGAAAGCTGACATGGATATCGATATGAGCGCGCTGAGACTGCTGGAGCGTGAACGCGAGATCCCGCTGGATCTGCTGATTCCCACGATCGAACAGGCATTGCTGGTGGCCTACCACAAGTCCCCGGGAGCGATCGCTGCGGCCCGGGCGGAACTTGACCGCAAGAACGGGCACGTCACTATTTGGGCCGCGGAGCTCGATGAAGAAGGAACCGCAGTCGGTGAATTTGATGACACTCCCGCCGGTTTTGGCCGGATCGCGGCGAGTACGGCACGGCAGATCATTTTGCAGCGTCTGCGCGACGTGGAGGATGACAACGTGCTGGGTGAATTCCGCGGCAAGGAAGGCGAACTCGTTTCCGGCCAGATCCAGCAGGGCCACAACCCGAAGATGATCCAGGTGAACCTGGGCTCGGTGGAGGCCCTGCTGCCTCCCACGGAGCAGGTCCCGGGCGAGCAGTACAAGCACGGGAACCGGATCCGGGCCTTTGTCATAGACGTACGCCGCGGGCTCAAGGGTCCCTCAATTACGCTGTCCCGGTCGCACCCGGGGCTGGTGCGGAAACTGTTCGAGCTGGAAGTTCCGGAAATCGCGGATAAATCGGTGGAGATTGTGGCGCTGGCGCGGGAAGCCGGGCACCGGACCAAGATCGCCGTAGCCGCTCATCAGCCCGGCATCAATGCCAAGGGCGCGTGCATCGGTGAAATGGGCTCCCGTGTCCGCGCAGTCATGAGCGAGCTCAACGATGAGAAGATCGACATCGTCGATTTCAGTGAGAATTCAGCGACTTTCATTGCCAATTCGCTCTCACCGTCCAAGGTAATTTCCGTCACGATCACCGACGCGGACACCCGGAGCGCCCGTGTCGTTGTTCCGGACTACCAGCTTTCGCTGGCGATCGGCAAGGAAGGGCAGAACGCGCGTTTGGCCGCGAAGCTCACCGGTTGGCGTATCGACATCGTCTCCGATGCGGCGGTAGCCGCTGCCGAATAGCCGTCCCGAACAGGTCCTTGGCCACAAGGACGAATCCCCATCCGGAGCAGCTGATAGCCGCTGCCGCCGTCCCGCCCGGTGCCGCCTTCGTGCATTTTCCTGCGTGCCGGGCAGCGGGCCGGACGGTTTAGGATCGCTACGCCCTAAGCGCTAGAATGGATGTGACCGGGTCAGCGACCGTCAACTCCCATTTGAGGCAACTGCAGTGTTTGAAGCTCCACTGGTGGTTCAAACACAGACTTTACCGTTGCGCACATGTGTTGGTTGCCGCCGTCGTGATACCCAGTCAAAGTTACTGCGGATGGTGCGGGAAACATCTGCCGACGGCGTCATCGCCGCGGTGGCCGATCCCCGCCGTCGCCTCTGGGGCAGGGGTGCCTGGTTGCACCCGAGTCCTCAGTGCCTTGCGCTGGCGCTCAAGCGACGTGCCATCGGCCGCGCCCTTCCGGGCGTCGTCGACAGTTCGTCCGTGCAGAGCCACCTACGCGATTTGGGCTCTACTGAAGTGGTAGTGGAACAGCAGTAACGCAGACCTGGAACTGTCCAACCTGAAAGCGGGTCAGAAAACTGATGGAAACCCGATGAGTACCCAGCGATGAGTGCCCAACGATGAGTGATTTTTTATGCTCTCACACCGCACATTCCAGCATGGAATGTCGCATTAAGAATTAGAGGCTCGTACCTGTCCGGTGCGGGCCGAGACAGGAGAAATGTGGCCAAGGCCCGCGTACACGAGCTAGCAAAAGAGCTCGGCATCACCTCAAAAGAAGCTGTCACCAAGCTTCAGGAACTGGGCGAGTTCGTCCGGTCCGCTTCCTCGACCATTGAGGCCCCCGTCGTGAAGAAGCTTCGCGACGCCTTCCCGGCTGCCCCTAAGGCAGCCGCCCCCAAGGCACCTGCCGGGACCAATGGATCCGGGCCTGCCCCCGCAGCAGCCGCTACCGGCCCGAAGCCGGCCGGACAGATTCCTGCTGCATCGGCAACTCCGGGACCGGCCAGCCCTGCCCCGGCAGCGCCCTCGGCCGCTCCGGCAGCTGCCCCGGCTCCTGCTTCGGCCGCCGCAGCATTTTCAGAGCCTGCGGCCGCAGCGACTGCCCCCGCTCCGGCGGCTGCCGCTCCTACTGCGCCCGCACCGGCAGCCGCTGCACCGGCAGCTGCCGCCCCTACTGCGCCCGCACCGGCAGCCGCTGCACCGGCAGATGTCGCACCGCCGGCCGCTGCTGCGCCGGCCGCTGCTGCGCCGGCCGCTGCTTCGTCCGGCGTCAAACCCGGTGCCCGTCCTGCCCCTGCGCCGGCGGCCCCGGCTCCGTCCCGTCCGGCCGCCACAGGCCGCCCGGGTGGCGCTGGTCCGCGTCCGGGCAACAATCCGTTCGCTCCCTCGCAGGGCATGCCCCGCTCGGGGCGCCCCGACCGCGGCGAAGGCGAGCGTCCGGCACGTCCCGGTGCAGCTGGTCCGCGTCCGGGCAACAATCCGTTCGCTCCGTCGCAGGGCATGCCCCGCGCCGGAGCTCCCCGTTCCGCCGAAGCCGGCACGGGCGGTCCCCGTCCCGCAGCCGGCACCGGGGGGCCTCGTCCTGCAGCAGGTGCAGGCGGACCCCGTCCGGGCGCTCCACGTCCCGGCGGAGCCCGCCCGACTCCGGGCATGATGCCTAACCGTACCGAGCGTCCTGCAGCCCCAGGCCGCGGCAATGATCGCCCCGGCGGAGCCGGCCGCGGACGCCCGGGCGCACCGGGCACCGGCGGTGCTCCGGGTGCCGGCGGCGGCACAGGCGCACCGGCAGGAGGAGGTTTCGGCAAGGGCGGTCGCGGACGCGGCGGG
>JBBSSN010000086.1:0-7737 GCA_038242035.1 Actinomycetales bacterium | reverse complement strand
TTCGCTGCGGGCGTGCAGTTTCTCGTTGGTGGCGCGCAAGTCCACCATGAGGTTCCGGTAAGTCTTCCCCAGCCGGACCATGGTGATGGTGCTGATCATATTGAGCACCAGTTTCTGAATCGTTCCCGCTTTGAGCCGGGTGGAGCCGGTGAGGAATTCCGGACCTACCTCTATCTCCACGGCGATTTCGGCTGCGCGTCCCAAAGGGGACCCGACATTGCAGGCCAGGCCGACGGTGCACGCCCCGGCGGCGGCGGCCGCCTGCACCGCGGCGATCACGTACGGCGTGCGTCCGGAGGCAGAGATGCCAATGACGGAGTCGAGACCGCAGATCTCCAGCGCGGCGATGTCCGCCTCGCCGGCAGCAGCGTCGTCCTCTGCATCCTCCACGGCTGCTTGGATGGCGCGGCTTCCGCCGGCGATGACGCCCACCACCTGCGCGGGGTCCGTGCCGAAGGTCGGCGGGCATTCACTCGCATCCAGAATGCCGATCCGTCCGGGCGTCCCGGCGCCAATGTAGATGAGCCGTCCGCCGAGGGCCATCCGGGCGGCTATGGCGTCGATAGCGCGGGCAATCGCCGCAGCCGAACCGGCAATGGCCGGGGCTACCTTTGCATCCTCGGCGTTCATGGCTGTCACCAGCTCGGCGGTGCTCATGGCCGCCAGATCTTCGTGCTCGTCATTTGGTGCCTCCGTCACCAGCCCCTCCAGCTCGGCACGGAGTGCGGCGAATTTGTCCGGATCGGTCATGACTATTCCACCTATGAATCCGTTTGCGGGTAATGGATCTACGTGATTCTAACTGCAGCCAAACGGGTGGCCGAATCGATCGTCGCGGTCCCTCAGCGGTGGGCCGGACCATCCAGGGCTGGCGGCCTGGTACCGGAAATTACCCCATCAGCAGCCGTGCCACCGCGCGTGCACTCACCCGGGATGAGCCATAGCAGTTGATGGTGGGCAACGAGGGAGGAGTTTCGGCGCTGGCCGGTTGATAACCGTCCGCAAGTCCGGCGTTGATGCAGATCGCATCCGGCAGCAGCCGGGCCAGGTCGGCCAGCGGGGCGCTCTGGCCGGGATCCAGCAGCGCATCAACCAGGACTACGCACGGGTTACCGGATCCGTTCGCGGGCTCCGTGCGATTAATCCCGTCGCGAAGCTCGTGTGCGGCCACCGCACGCACAGAAAGACCGTCGGCCAGGGCCACGGCAAAGAAGTTTTCGCCGGCTCCGGCAGCCATATTGTGACCGGTGCGAAGGTCGACGACGTCGACGGCTGTGGTGCCCGACGGCAGCCGGGGCGCGGGGCCGGGACCGGCCCAGGTGCACGCTCGCATGGCCGCGTCCAGCCAATCCCCGGCCGTAGGTGCCGTGCTGACCTGCCCCGTTTGAACCGGCACCGTTTGAACCGGCACCGTTAGGGCCTGTGCCGGCCGGGCCGCAAACGCCGCAACCCGGGCCGCGGCCCGTTCCAGCACGGGGAGCGGGAGCGTGCCGTCGACCGCGGCGGCCAGCAGGGCATCGAAGACTTCTGCATAGTCTTCCCTGCCAGCGCTGAATCCTGCGCCCTCAGCTCCGGCGCCCTCAGCTCCGGCGCCCTCAGCTCCGGCATCCTGGGCTGCATCGCTGGAGGAGCTGCTGCTGTAGGGATTGTTCGGGTTGCCGACGCAGAGCAGGTCCGCTCCCGCCAGCAGGGACAGTACGGCGCCACGGCCCATCCCAACGGTGGCCTTCACCGCGGCCATGTCCAACGCATCGGTGATCAGCAGACCGGCAAAACCCTGCCGGCGCAATAACTCCCCGGCCGCCGGATTCAGCGTGGCGGGAGCTTCGCCAAGCTCGGGAACCACAATATGCGCGCTCATCATCGCCGCGGCACCGGCCCGCGAAGCGGCAAGGAACGGCGGCAGGTGAACGCGGGTGACGTCGTCGAGGGTCATCTCCAGCCGCGGTAACGACGTGTGTGAATCGCCAATGGTGTCCCCGTGGCCGGGGAAATGCTTGGCGCAGGCACCGACTCCGGTGGATTGGATGCCCCGGACCATGGCCGCGGTGTGCCTGCTGACCAAGTCCGTGTCGGAGCCGAAGGAGCGCACCCCAATCACCGGATTGAGCGGGTTCGTATTCACGTCCGCCACCGGCCCGATCACCAGGGTGATGCCCGCCTCCTTGCACATCGCCCCGATCGCAGTGCCGGCCGCCTCGGTGAGGGCAACGTCGTCGAGCTGGCCGAGCACCGCGGCACCGGGAAGGTCCGAGCCGGTCCGGAACTGCAGCCGCGTGACGTTACCGCCCTCCTCGTCGGAGCCGATCACGGCCAGCGGATTGACGGCCCGGATCGCGGCGGAAAGCGCGGCCGGCTGTCCGGGCGTGCCGGGAAGGAAATTGTGGCTGAAATAGACCACCCCTGCCAGCCCTTCCGCCATCGCTTGCCGGAGCCAGTCAGGCACCGTCGTGCCGATGAACCCGGGCCAGATCACCCCGTTGACAAGGCGTCGAAGGGAGGCCGAATCAGAGGATTGCGCGGCGGCGGAAACGTCGGTGGTCTCGGTCATACTGCAAGGCTACAGATATTGGGGGCCTAAACTTGAGGCATCCCCTTCCTGGACGCGCCGCAGCGTCATTGACCATGTACTGGAGAAGAATCCGTGAGCAGCCCACTTGAACCTGTACAGCTTGACCGGGTACCCATTCGCCGGGCGCTGATTTCGGTGTATGACAAGACGGGGCTGGAGGAACTCGCGGCCGGCCTGCATGCGGCGGGTGTGCGCATTGTTTCCACCGGTTCGACGGCGGCACGGATCGCCGCCGCGGACATTCCGGTGCAGGGCGTGGAAGAGGTGACCGGGTCGCCGGAGATGCTCGACGGCCGCGTCAAGACGCTCCATCCGCGGATCCACGCGGGAATCCTCGCCGATCGCCGGCTGCCGGATCACGTGCAGCAGCTCGCGGACCTGGAAATCGACACGTTTGATCTCGTCGTCGTTAATCTCTATCCGTTTGCCGACACCGTCGCGTCCGGTGCGGCCAATGATGAGGTCGTCGAGCAGATCGACATCGGTGGCCCGTCCATGGTGCGTGCCGCCGCGAAAAACCACGCCTCGGTGGCCGTCGTGGTGGATCCGAAGAGCTACCCCGACGTCATTGCCGCGGCGCAGCAGGGCGGCTTTGATCTCGCCGGCCGCCGTCGGCTTGCGTCGCTTGCCTTCGCGCATACCGCGGCCTATGACACTGCGGTTGCGGCCTGGACGGCCAAGGAACTGAACGACGACGGCGAACACTGGCCCGCGTACGCCGGCGTCGCACTGGAGCGCTCCGAGGTGCTGCGCTACGGGGAGAACCCGCATCAGGCCGCGGCATTGTATGTGGATAAGGCCGCAACGCCGGGGATCGCGCAGGCGGACCAGCTGCACGGCAAGCCGATGAGCTACAACAACTATGTGGACGCGGATGCTGCGCTGCGGACGGCCTTTGAATTCGACGAACCCGCGGTCGCCGTGGTCAAGCACGCCAACCCTTGCGGCGTTGCAGTGGCCGGTGCGGATGCGGTGGACCCGGTGGCACAGGCACATGCCAAAGCGCAGGCCTGCGATCCAAGCTCGGCCTACGGCGGCGTTATTGCGTCCAACCGGCCCATTACCCACGCGATGGCTGCCGGCCTGAAGGGTGTTTTCACCGAGGTTATTATTGCGCCGTCCTTCGAGCCGGAGGCGCTGGAACGGCTGCAGAAGCGCGCGGACATCCGCCTGCTCACCCTGCCGGAGGGGTACGCCCGGGCCGCGGTGGAATTTCGCCAGGTTTCCGGCGGCATGCTGATCCAGGCCACGGACCGGATGGATGCTCCGGGGGACAACCCGCAGAGCTGGACGCTGGTAGCCGGTGCTGCAGCGGACGCCGGAACACTAGCTGACCTGGCGTTCGCGTGGAAGGCCTTGCGCGGAGTCAAGTCCAACGGGATTCTACTGGCCAACGATGGCGCATCGGTGGGTGTAGGGATGGGCCAGGTCAACCGGGTGGATTCCTGCAGGCTTGCCGTGCAGCGGGCCAACTCGCTGGCCGCTGACGACGACGGAATGGCCATTGAACGGGCGCGCGGGGCCGTCGCCGCTTCGGATGCTTTCTTCCCCTTCGCCGATGGGCTGCAGATTTTGCTCGATGCCGGTGTGCGGGCCGTCGTCCAGCCCGGTGGTTCGGTGCGCGACGAGGAAGTTATCGCTGCCGCCCAGGCCGCCGGTGTCACGATGTACCTGACCGGCTCCCGGCACTTCTTCCACTAGCCCTCGGGTAAGTTGGATTGCAAAGGATGTAACAAAAGTTTCGTCGGCAGTTACAGGTTTCTGTCGGCCTTACCCGTAGGAGATTGCGCACAAATGGCGAAGATTATCTATACCCACACCGACGAAGCGCCGATGCTGGCCACCTATTCGTTCCTGCCGATTGTCGAGGCATTCGCGTCGACGGCGGGTGTGGAAATCGAGACGCGCGATATTTCGCTCTCCGGCCGTATCATCTCCGTCTTCGGTGATTACCTCACCGAGGATCAGCGGACACCCGACGCACTGGCGGAATTGGGACAGCTCGCGAACAGTCCGGAAGCGAACATCATCAAACTGCCCAATATCAGTGCCTCCGCCCCGCAGCTGAAAGCCGCGGTTGCCGAGCTTCAGGGGCAGGGATATGACGTGCCGGACTACCCGGATGATCCCTCCACGGACGTGGAAAAGGATGTCCGCGCCCGCTACGACAAGATCAAGGGTTCGGCGGTTAACCCGGTACTTCGTGAGGGTAACTCCGACCGGCGGGCACCACTGTCGGTGAAGAATTACGCCCGCAAGCACCCGCACAGCATGGGAGCATGGTCTGCGGATTCGAAAACCAACGTGGCGCACATGGTTGCGGACGACTTCCGCTCAAATGAAAAGTCCGTGGTGATCCCCGCAGAGAGCAGCATCAAAATCCAGTTTGTCGCCGAAGATGGCACTGCCACCGTGCTGAAGGACTCCTTTCCCGTCCTCGCTGGCGAGGTAGTTGACGGTACCGTGTTGCGCGCGGCTGCCCTCGAGGAGTTTCTGGCGGCACAGATCGCCCGCGCCAAGGAAGATGATGTGCTGTTCTCGGTCCATCTGAAGGCGACCATGATGAAGGTCTCCGATCCGATCATCTTCGGGCACGTCGTGAAGGCCTTCCTGCCCGAACTGTTCGCCCGCTTTGGCGATAAGCTGGCAGCGGCCGGGCTGAGCCCCAACAATGGCCTGGCCTCCATTCTCAACGGGCTCGATGCCCTCCCGGAGGACGCCCGTGAGGGTGTTACGGCAGCCATAACGGCGGGTCTGGCAGAGGGCCCGGCGCTGGCGATGGTTGATTCGGATAAGGGCATCACAAACCTGCACGCCCCCAGCGATGTCATTGTTGACGCGTCCATGCCTGCCATGATCCGCACCTCCGGAAAGATGTGGGGCCCGGACGGTAAGGCCGCGGACACCCTTGCCGTGATCCCGGACAGCAGCTATGCGGGCGTATACCAGGCGGTTATTGACGATTGCCGTGCCCACGGCGCCTTCGACCCGACCACCATGGGCACCGTCCCCAACGTCGGCCTGATGGCCCAAGCGGCCGAGGAATACGGCAGCCATGACAAGACCTTTGAGATCCAGGCCGCCGGTACCGTGCAGATCGTCGATGCCTCCGGCGCCGTACTGATCGAGCATCAGGTTTCCCCCGGTGACATCTGGCGCGCCTGCCAGACCAAGGACCTGCCGATCCGCGACTGGGTCAAGCTGGCGGTCACCCGTGCCCGTGCCTCGCAGACTCCGGCGGTTTTCTGGCTGGACAAGGGCCGGGCCCATGATGCAAAGCTGATCGAGAAGGTCACGGAGTATCTGCACGACCATGACACCGAGGGCCTGCAGATCGAGATCATGACGCCGGAGGACGCCACCACCTTCACGCTGGGGCGGATCCGCAAGGGCGAGGACACGATTTCGGTCTCCGGCAATGTGCTGCGCGACTACCTCACCGATCTGTTCCCGATCCTTGAACTGGGTACCAGTGCCAAGATGCTTTCCATCGTTCCGCTGATCAATGGCGGCGGCCTCTTCGAAACCGGTGCCGGGGGATCGGCACCGAAGCACGTTCAGCAGCTGCTGAAGGAAAACCACCTGCGCTGGGACAGCCTTGGCGAATTCCTGGCACTCGCCGTTAGCTTTGAGCACCTGGCCACCTCCACCGGCAACGCCCGTGCCCGGATTCTGGCGGACACGCTGGACCGCGCCACCGGAACCTTCTTGCTGGAGAATAAGTCTCCGAGCCGGAAGGTCGGGGAACTGGATAACCGTGGAAGCCACTTCTATCTGGCACAGTACTGGGCGCAGGAACTCGCGCGGCAGGACGACGACGCCGAGCTGGCTGCCGCCTTCGCCGCGGTTGCCGAGGCGCTCACCGCCAATGAGGAGACCATTGTCGCGCAGCTGCTTGACGTGCAGGGTTCCCCGGTGGACCTCGCCGGCTACTACCGCCCCGACGTGGCCAAGGTTGCCGCCGTCATGCGGCCTTCCGCGAAGCTCAATGAGGTGCTGGCCGGATTGAGCGTTTAGCTACCGTTCGGTAGCTTTCAGAGCCCGCTACGCCTGCTGCCCGCTTTCCCGCAAGGGAGGGCGGGCAGTTTTGTTGTGGACCCGTTATCTGATTTTTACTGTTTCTGGTGTGGTGCACGCCACATTTCGTTGTAGTGTCAGGGAACACAACCTCGAACCGAGCGCGGCGCCCGAGATCTTAGGGACGCCTGCACATCGGATGCGGCTCGAAAGGCAAATCTATGTACCGCAAGAAAGTCGTTACAACCCTGGCGATTGCCGCCACGCTCGGCATGCTGATGTCATCGTGTGCGAACCAGGCAGGCACCGGCACGTCATCCGATACCGCTGCCGGCGGCAAGGTGGACATTCCGGCGCTGACGAAGATCGACACCCCCGCCAACGCGGTTTTGCCCAAGGGTGACGGGAAAGCTACCTGCCCGGCCACCACGACACTGGCGTATGCGGGTGCGGAGACCGGCCCCAATGCCCAGCTGGGCATCAACATCTTCAACGGGATTCAGCTGGCCATCAACGAGCACAACGCCGCGAACGCCGGCTGCCAGGTGCAGTTCAAGAAGTTCGACACCGAGGGGGATCCCAGCAAGGCAACCGGACCGGTGACCCAGGTAACCACCGAGGCCAGCATTATTGGCGTCGTCGGCCTGCCGTTCTCCGGTGAGTCCAAGGCAACGGGTAACATTTTCGAGCAGGCAAAGCTGGTCCACATCACCCCGGCAGCCACGAACCCGACCCTGACGGATAACGGTTGGACCACCTTCTTCCGGGGCCTGGGCAATGACGCCGTGCAGGGTCCGGCGGCGGCCAAGTTCATGACCGGCAAGCTCGGCGCCAAGAAGGTCTACCTTGTCCAGGATGATTCCGACTACGGAATTGGTTTGGGTAAGACCACGTCGGACGGCCTGGGCAGTGCGCTGGTGGGAACCGACAAGGTCACTACCGGGCAGAAGGACTTCTCCGCGGTCATCTCCAAGATCCTCAACGCCAAGGCTGATGCGGTGTTCTATTCCGGCTACTACGCCGAGGGCGCACCCTTCGACCAGCAGCTGGTCAGCAAGGGCTTCACCGGAACCTTCGTTGGCCCCGACGGCCTCAAGGATGATCAGTTCATCAAGCAGGCAGGAGATTCCTCCAATAACGCCTACTTC
>JBBSSN010000085.1:0-7743 GCA_038242035.1 Actinomycetales bacterium | reverse complement strand
GGTTCCAGCGTGCAGATTGTACGTGTTTTTCAGCGTGTCCCGCATGGCCGAGAGTTGGCGCTGCGTGTAGACAACGCCCTTTGCCGGCCCGGTGGAACCGGAGGTGAAGAGCACAGCCGCGTCGGCGTCTGGATCGATCTCGGCTGGTTCGGTCCCGTCTGGATCGATCTCATCTGGCCCGACCCCGTGCTCGGCGGCGCTGCCGCCGGCGAGGAGTTCCGGCACGGTGTATGCAACGCCGAGCAGCCGCCGCTTGGCCGCGCTCAGCCCGGTGGCGCTGATCCGGATCCCCGGCCAGCCATACAGGCGGGCGCCGACCAACGCGCGTTCGATGCCGATCAGAAAGGCGGGCCCGGCGCCCGTGATAGCGCGGCTCATACCCGCTGTGCCCAGTCCGGCGTCGGCGACGACGACCACGGCGCCCAGCCGCAGGCATGCGTAAATCAGCGAGGTCAGTTCAATGCCCGGCGGCACAAGCAGGCTCACGCGGTCACCGGGGCACACGCCAATGGAACGCAGCCCGGCGGCCAGGCGATCGACGCGTTCGGCCAGTTCGGTCCAGGAAAGGGTGCGCGGGCCGGCTCCCGGGTCTGTCCCAAGCGGCGCCATGTCCACGACGGCGGCGGAGGAGTCCGCCCGGCGGTCGTCCAGCTCGGCGAGCATGGGACGGAACGGGGCGATCGTTTGGCTGGAATCGGTTTGTCCCGGAGATGCCTGGTTTCCGCTGTGCCGGTCGCCGCTGTGCCGGTCGCCGTGCAGGTTCTGCTCGAGCCAGCCGAAGATGGGCGTTGCTACGTCCCGGTCTTCGGGCAGCAGGTGCCCGGCTCCCTCAAAGCGGTGCACGTCGGCCTGCGGCAGTCGGTCCAGCAGATCGCGCAGGTAGCGGTCCGAGAACACCGGGTCCCTCGGGCCCCAGAGCAGCAGCGCCGGGACGTCGAGAGTGCGGATGCCCTCGGAAACCTCCGAGAGTGTGGCCCAGCTTGGATGGGACGGCGCAGCGGGGATATCCGCGACAAAGTTTCCGACGCCCTGCCGGCGTGCGGCGGTGCGGTACGGCGCCATGAAAGCTGCTTTGACGTCCTTGGCCAGGGCCGGATGCGCCAGTGCATGCGTCACGCGCAGGAACGCCGTCGTCGTCGTCGTGCCCCAGCGGTGCACCAACGGGTGCAGCGCCAACTGCAGCGGTGCGGGGACGGTAAAACCGGCAGGGTGCACAGCGGTGTTATTGAGCACGACGGCGGCCAGCTGGCCGGAGTGCCGGGTGGCCCAGCCCAAGGAAATAATGCCGCCCCAGTCATGGCCGACGGTGGTCACGGCCCCGGTGATCCCGAGCTCGGCGGTCAGATCGCCAAGGTCCGTGATCCGGTCCTCGAGACGGCGGAACACTCCCGTCCGGGCGGAAAACCCCATGTCCAGCTGATCGACGGCAATGACGCGCCACGGCCGGTCCGCGACGGATGCCGCTGCCAGCAGACTCCGCCACAGGTATGACCACGTCGGGTTCCCGTGAACGCACAGCAGAGTTCCGGCGGGTTCCACGCCACGGGCCGCTAATTGCGGCGCGTTGTCCAACAGGTGCCAGCGATGGCTGCTGCCGGCCGGATCCACCGCTGCGGTGGAGGGCACGTCAACAAACCGGGACCAGACAGGATCTACCCCCGGCCAGGCCTCTGCTACCACGCAATTTCCATCATGGTGGTGTTCAGCCCGGAGCCGACCCCCATGCACAGCACGCGGTCTCCGTGCGTGAGCGTCTGGGACTCCTGGGCCAGGGTCATCGGCAGCGAGGCCGGGCCCACGTTGCCCCAGCGGGGAAAGGTGATCGGTACTCGGTCCCGGACCAGATTCACGGCCTTGATAATGGCATTGGTGTAGGAGGTGGAGACCTGATGGGTGACGTAGCGATCCATCGCGGTCCAATTCCATCCGTTGGAATGCGCCTCGTCCCAGGCATTGACCACCAGTTCCAGACCGCCGTCCAGCAGCCCCTTGGTGTCCGTGAACATTCCATCCACGCCGCCTACACAGAGTTCGTGATGCTCGGTGCCGGCACGCGAAACTCCGCCAAGGATCCGGTGCGAGCCCGGGTGGTCATCGGCGGGGCCGATCACGGCCGCCGCGGCGCCGGATCCCAGCGTGAGGGTGGCGAACTCGCGCAGGTAGTCATCGCGGGTGGAGTCCGGGCGGTTGAGCCGGGCGAAGGTCGCCTCCTGAGCTCCCTGGGCATCCTCGCCGGCGACGATCAGGGCGTACTTGATCTGGCCGGAATCGATCATATTGGCAGCAAGAGTGATGCCGTTGACGAATCCGAGGCAAGCGTTGGCCAGGTCGAAGTTCATGGCCGAGGAGGGCAGCCCCAACCCGTGGTGAATCTTGACGGCCACGGATGGCTCCAGGTTCTTGCGTGTCACAGAGGTATTGATCAGCAGGCCGATCTGCCGCGGTTCGATACCGGATTCGGCCAGTGCTTTCGCGCCCGCCTCGATGGCGGCGTCGTCGAACGCGGTTCCCGGAGACCACCAACGGCGCTCGGAGACGCCGGCGACCCGTTCCAGCAGACGCTTGGACAGCCGCAGCCGTTTGAGGCTGGGGGCCAACCGTTCGTCAAAATCCGCAGAACTGACGACTACCGGGGCCTCCACACTTGTGACGGCCAGCAGCGCCGTGTTGTCATGTCGAAACGTCGCGTTGCCGATCAATATCCAGCCTTTATCCGTATGTGGTCGCTAGGGGTTCACTTGCGGGTTCGATCAGTGGGCTCATGGTGCGGATTGCCGGTGCCACGATTGCCCGGAATCTTAACTATGCACCCAATACTACGATTCCTGCACATGCAGCCGATGGCATACTTCCCGCAGCTGACCATCATATCTCCGCAGAGTATCCCGCTGCAGACGGTAGATTTAGGGTTCCGGCCATACCCATGGCCACCCGTTAGACCGAGCAGCCAGACCAACCTGTGAGAGCCGAAACACCTTGCACCTGAAAAGCCTGACCGTCAGAGGATTCAAATCGTTTGCCTCGGCGACCACCTTCGACTTCGAGCCCGGCGTCACTGCTGTAGTGGGTCCTAACGGGTCAGGAAAGTCCAATGTAGTGGATGCGCTGGCGTGGGTGATGGGTGAGCAGGGAGTGAAGACTCTGCGCGGCGGAAAGATGGAAGACGTCATTTTTGCCGGTACCTCGGGCCGGCCACCGCTGGGGCGCGCCCAGGTCTCCCTCACGATCGATAATACCGACGGCGCCCTGCCGATTGAATACAGCGAAGTGACGATCTCCCGGACGCTGTTCCGGACCGGCGGATCCGAGTACGCCATTAACGGCACCAGCTGCCGATTGCTGGACATCCAGGAACTGCTCTCGGACACGGGACTGGGCCGCGAAATGCACGTGATCGTGGGACAAGGGCAATTGGACAAGGTGCTTCATGCCACGGCCGAGGAACGCCGCGGCTTTATTGAAGAGGCCGCCGGCGTTCTCAAGCACCGCAGGCGCAAGGAAAGGACGCTGCGCAAACTCGAGGCGATGGCAGTAAACCTGGCCCGGCTGACGGACCTGGGCGGCGAACTGCGCCGTCAGCTCACCCCGTTGGGGTGCCAGGCCGAAGTGGCCCGCCGGGCGCAGACCGTCCAGTTCGAGGTCCGCGATGCTAGGGCACGGTTGCTCGCCGACGATTTGGTACAGCTGCAGACGACTTTGGCGCGGGAAGTGGCGGATGAAACCACACTGAAGGCGCGTCGCATCGAGGTTGAGCAGAGCCTGGCGGCCGGCCGTCAGCGGCAGGCGGAGCGCGAACAGCTCGCAGCCGCTGCGACTCCGGAACTGAATGCGGCGCGGGATTCGTGGTATCAGCTCTCCGCCGCGCGCGAGAGGCTGCGCTCCCTGGGTGCCCTGGCCGATGATCGGCGCAGGCTGTTGGGTGCGGCGGACGCAGCCCCGGAGCCTTCCCGCGATCCGGAGAAACTGCAGCAGCAGGCCGTCAGAGTCCGTGCGGAGCAGGCCGGGCTGGAGGGCTCCGTTCAGCAGCGGCGCAACGCCCTCGAAGCGGCGGTTGCAACCAAGACGGCGGCCGAGAGTGCGGCAGCGGAGGAAGACAAACGCCTGACGACGATACTGCGCGCTGCGGCGGACCGACGCGAAGGGCTGGCAAAACTCGCCGGTCAGGTGGGTGCGGCGCGTTCCCGGGTGGAGTCCGCGGAAGCGGAGCTCGGCCGACTGCGCGGCTCCATGACGGCGGGGGAAGAGCGCCGGCGGAAGGCTCAGGAGGAGTTCTCGGCACTCGAATCCCAAGTGGCCGGGGTGGAGGAGGGGGAGGAAACCCTCGATGCGGATTACGAGCTGGCTGTCGAGGAACTGGACAATGTTCAGGCACAGATCGAGGACCTGACCACCCGCCAGCGCACCGCGGAGCGGGAAAGGGATTCCCTGGCGGCCCGCCGCGATGCGCTGGCGGTGGGCCTGCGCCGCAAGGACGGCTCGCAACTGTTGCTCGCCTCGGACCAGCAAGGGGTCATTAGCGCCATAACGGACCTGCTCACCATCCGGCCGGGCTATCAGACGGCCGTCGCTGCCGCACTCGGCTCGGCCGCTGACGGCGTGGCAGTGAGGGACTTGGCCGCCGCGGTGGACGCAGTGCAGCTGCTGAAGAACGACGACGGCGGCCGGGTCGAGCTGCTCATCGCCGCATCGCCGGTGGTCGACGCTGCCCCGCCGCTGATCGACGCCGCCCCGCCGGTGGTCGACTCCGATGGCGTTGGGACCGCGGCGAGATCCTCGGGCCTGACTCACCTAAGCGCCATGGATCTCATTACAGTGGATCAGCCAAACATCGCTCCTGGCTTGTCCGCGGCCCTGAGTGCCCTGCTGGCAGGATTCGTGGTCGTTGATGACATTGAGGCCGCTGCTGCCCTGATGACGGCCCATCCCAGCCTGCGGGCCGTCACCCGGGACGGCGACGTTTTTACGGCGTTCAGTGTTCGCGGCGGATCCTCAGCTGCGCCGTCGACGCTTGAACTGCAGGCAGACGTCGATGAGACGGTTGCTCGTCTGGAAACCGCGACAGCACACGCCGAACAGCTGCGCTTTGCCCTCGCCTCGGCAACGGCGCGGCGCGAGGACACCCGCGGTCGGATGAACGCCGCCTTGGAACGGCTGCACGAATCCGACGCGCGGTTCGCGGCTGTGGCCGAACGATTGGGCCAGCTGGGTTCTTCGCTGCGGTCAGCTGTGGGGGAGAGCGAGCGGTTGGCAGTCCTGCTGACAGCGGCAGAGGCCAATATCGATAGCGGGCAGCAGGCCTTGGAAGCAATCGCGGACCGGTTGGATGCTGCCCAGCTGGCACCGGCGCAGGACGAGCCCTCCACGCAAACGCGGGACGTACTCGCCGCTGACGCGGTCGCTGCGCGTGCCGTGGAGATGGAGGCCAGACTAGGGCTGCGCAGCGCGGAGGAACAGCTAAAGGCCATCGCCAATCGGGCTGCATCGCTGGAGCGGGCGGCCGTCACCGAGCGGCAGGCGAGGGCGCTGGCAGCCGAGCGTGCCCGCCGTCGTGCTGCACAATCGCGCCGGGCCGCTGCCGTGTCCGCGGCGGTCGGGCAAGCGCTGGCGTTTGCCGGGGTTTCCCTCAAGGCCGCCGGCCGGGAGCGGGACCGCGCCGAGGCCTCCCGCGCCGCTCTGGACCGTGAACTGGCGGACATCCGGAGCGGCAACGAGACCGCAGCCGTGGAACTTGCGACGCTGACAGACTCGGTGCATCGGGACGAATTGGTACGGACCCAACAGCTGCTGCGGATCGAGGCACTGGAAAACCGTGCGATCGACGAACTCGGCCTCACCGCAGACCACCTGGTCAGCGAATACGGGCCTGCAATGCTTGTGCCGACGGGCCCGGGCGAGGCCACGGACAAGTGGGCTGCACTGCGCGCCCCGGTGGATGCGGACGGTAACGAGGTGCGGGCGGGTGTTGCCTTTGTCCGGGGGGAGCAGGAAAAGCGGCTACGGCGTGCGGAGCGGGACTTGGCCTCGTTGGGCCGGGTGAACCCCCTGGCGTTGGAGGAGTTCGCCGCCTTGGAGGAACGTCACCGGTTCCTGAGCAGCCAGCTGGAGGACCTGAAGGCAAGCCGCAAAGACCTATTGGACATTATTCGCGAGGTGGATGAGCGGGTCGTCCAGGTTTTCACCGCTGCTTATCTGGATACCGCACAGCATTTCGAATCGGTCTTCGCCACGCTGTTCCCGGGCGGGGAGGGAAAGCTTGTGCTGACCGACCCGTCCGATATGCTCAACACCGGCATTGAGGTTCAGGCGCGCCCGGCCGGAAAGAAAATCAAGCGGCTTTCGCTGCTTTCCGGTGGCGAGCGCTCGCTGACAGCCGTGGCCCTCCTCGTGGCGATCTTCAAGGCTCGTCCATCACCGTTTTACGTCATGGACGAGGTGGAGGCAGCCCTGGATGATACGAATCTGGGACGGCTGCTCACTATCTTCGAGGAGCTGCGCCAGTCCAGTCAGCTGATCATCATCACGCACCAGAAGCGGACCATGGAAGTTGCCGACGCCCTTTATGGCGTCACTATGCGCGGCGACGGCGTGTCCACGGTTATCAGCCAGCGCCTGCGGGCCGAGGCTTGACCTTGCGTGCCTGTGGTGTTTCCAAAAATTTGCCTATGCGCTTCCAGAAACCTGCCTGCAGTGCAGGCAATGCATGCAGTGCCTGCACTGCAGGCAGGTTTTTAGCCGGTAGGACTTTTTTAGCCGGTAGGGCGCTGGAGGGTTTCGCTGGCCTTGAACCAGGCAAGAATCGCGACGGCGCCGACGGCGGCCGCCATGCCGAAAGCCGCGCCGTAGGAGAAGGCGTCGACGATCAAACCGGCGGCAATTGGGCCCAGGATGGTGCCGAAATCCTGGCTCATCTGGAACGTGGCGAGCACCTTTCCACCGGAGCGGTCGGACCCGATGATGTCCGCCACGGAAGACTGCTGTGCCGGTCCGAACAGTCCGCTGCCCACCCCTGCTATCGCTGAGACAACGAAAAAGATCGGCACGTTGGTCGTGAGTCCGAGCACGGCCATCGCGGCGGTATTGACGGCCAGGCCCGTGATGACCATGGGTTTGCGCCCCCACGTATCCGCGAGTTTTCCGGAAAACGTCAGGGCCGCGCCGGTTCCGATCGCGAAGACGGCCAGTGAGATACCTGCCACGGCCGTCCCGCCGTGCAGCACCACGGTGGCAAACAGCGGGACCAGCGCCATTCGAATGCCGAAGGCGGACCACCCGTTGGCGAAGGCCGAGACAAGGGCTGCGCGGTAGCTGCTGCTGGCCAGGGCCTCGCGCAATTGCATCGGAGGCTTCTTCACCGTCGGAGGCACAGGTGACGCCGTCGTCGTCGTCGTCGCTGCCGTGGCCAATGCAGCAGCGGCCGCGAGACGTGCCAGCCGTGCAGGTCGGAGCGAGGTTGCCACCACCGTGGCCGCCACCAGCAGTGTGCCGGCGTAGATCAGGAACGGGAGTTGCAGTCCCAATCCCGCCATCAGGGCCCCTGCTGCAGGGCCGGCGATGTTGCCGAGCAGAAAGGAGCCGGCATAGGCGCTGTTGACCCGGCCGCGAGCGCGAGCGGGAGTGAGCCTGACCAGCAGTCCCATTGCGGCAACCGTAAACATCGTGGAGCCGACTCCGCCAACGCCGCGGAAGATCAGCAATTGCCAGTAGTCCCCTGCGAACGCGCACGCCGCGGACGACAGCGCCACG
>JBBSSN010000084.1:0-7764 GCA_038242035.1 Actinomycetales bacterium | reverse complement strand
TTCAGCGCCATCCGGCTCACCGTGCTGCCGCCGAGATCGAGTTCATTGATGATGCAGTCGCTGATCAGCAGGTCGGAGATTTTCGCAGCCCGAAGGTTGACGAAATCCAGCTTCCCGCCGTCGATTCGCACGGATTGCCAGGTGCTGTCGTAGAGCTCCGCCGAGCCCCAGCGCGGAGCCGTGACCACCACATCCCGCCACGTGGAGCGGGCGGCGGTGAAGACCGGGGCAAAGCTATCGGTGAGGATGCAGTTCCGGAGCCTGACGCCGCGCAGTTGAGCCTGGTGGAAGGTTGCGCCCTGGAAATCACAGTCGATGAAGTCGGAGGCCGTGAGGTCCAGTCCGTCCAGCGTTGGCCGGTCGAAGCGCTCACCGTCGTAGGTGTCACCGGAGAGAAAGGCCACATCTGTCGATTCCCGCAGATCGTGCAGCTGGACGGGGGACAGCCGCGGTGCTTGGAGACGGCCGGTTTTCGAGGACTTGGAAACCATGGTTCCAGCCTACCGACCGGGGCGGGTGCTGGCCGTTTCGCAGCCCCGGCCGCACAATGGTGACATGACTGGTACAAACGCATCCCGCACAAACGCATCCCGCACAAACGCATCCGGCACCGCTGCATCCGGCACCGCTGCACCGGAAAGCCAGCCGGGCGGCAACTGGTACTCGAATCCGTCCGCACTGGACCATCGGAGTGTTTCGGCACCGGTTCACGTGCTGGATTTTCATCTCCGGCTGCCCGGCTACGCACCTACACCGTTGCGCGATTGCCCCGAACTGGCCGCGGAGCTGGGGGTGGGGCGGGTGTTCGTGAAAGAGGAAGCCGAACGGTTTGGCCTCCCGGCGTTCAAAATGGTGGGCGCGTCGTGGGCCGTTTGCCGGGCCTTGGCAGCCACCACGTCCGAACCCGACCGGCTCTGGACCTTTGACGAGCTGAGGGACCAGCTGGACGGCAGCGTTCGGCTTGTCTGTGCCACGGACGGCAATCACGGCAGGGCGGTGGCCCACACCGCCGCCCTGCTCGGCCTGGAAGCCCAGGTATTTGTCCCGGCGTCCATCGGCCAGCGCGCCAAAGACGGCATTGTCAGTGAAGGGGCGCAGCTCTGCGAATTCGATGCACCCTATGACGATGTGGTCCGCAAAGCCGCAGATGCCGCGGCAGCGGATCCGCACGCACTGCTGGTGCAGGACACAGCCTGGACCGGATACGAACAGATTCCCGGCTGGATCGTCCAGGGATACTCAACGATCTTCCGCGAAATCGACGCCCAGTTGCGCGATGCCGGTGCCGGCGGCCCGGATGTTGTCGTCACCCCCTGCGGGGTCGGTTCGCTGATTCAGGCCACAGTGGCCCACTACCGCGGCGGCGATCGAGGGGCAGAGGTCTCCCGCCCCTCGCTGCTCAGCGTGGAACCCGAGGAGTCGGCGTGCCTGCTCGAGTCCCTGCGTGCCGGCCATCCCGTGGCGGTGCGGACCGGCTACACCCGGATGGCGGGGCTCAATTGCGGCATCGTCTCCAGCATCGCCTGGCCTGTACTGCAGGGCGGTGTCGACGCCGCCGTCACGATCACGGAGGAGCAGGATCTGCAGGCCGTTACAGAGCTGCAGCGGCTGGGGCTCGATAGCGGGCCATGCGGCGCGGCGTCACTGGCCGGGCTTCGGGTGGCGGCGGGGAATGCCGCACTCCGGCAGGCCATGGGTATCTCCGCCTCGTCCGTCGTGGTGCTGCTGAGCACGGAAAGTCTCGCCGCCAATCCGGTGTCCTGAGACGCCCGCCGTAGAGGTTCGCCCGTCAGCGTCCCGGTTTCCAAAGATCGCCGCTGAGCTCGTCCTCGAGGTTTCGTTGCGCGGCCGCCAGCCATCGGTTTTGCGCGCCGCGGGTGTGGAACAGCGGATCCAGTTCAAGAAGCCGGCGGACGACGGCGGCACGGCCGGCCGCGAAGTCGGTGTCACCGACGTGCGCGTAATCGGCACGGACTGCGCTCACGTAGCGCCGGTACTGTTCCGGGGTGCCGCCCAATACGGACAGATCGGCATCGCACAGCAGTGCGCCGCCGTCGTCCGCCGGCTCCGCAGCATGACCGGCCGTTAACCGGACCAAGCGCGCCGTCTCACGAACCTGCACTGCGGGCAGCCCGGCCGGTGCCAGGAGGGACTGCGCCAGCTGCGCGGACTGCTCCTCATCCGCACCCGCCGCGCCGCGGTAGACCGCGTCATGGAACCAGGCGGCCAGCAGGACGGGCCGCTCCGGTTGCGGGGTCAACAGCGCCAGGGCTTCCAGCACCGCCAGCAGGTGTTTGGGCCCGTGGTAGTGCCGGCGCGGTTCGCTCCAGCGGACCAGCAGATCGCGCCCGATCGCCTGCCGATCCGGGAGCAACACGGTCCAGCGCTGCAGCAGAGCGCTCTGCAGAGATTCCCCTCGCTCGCGCGCCGGAACCCGCAGGCCGCTGGCAATCAACCGCCGAACCAGGTCCTTGCCGGAGACCTCGACGGCACCCCGGTGGACAAGGTCGGAATAGCGGCGCTGCGGGACGTCGTAGTGGTCCCTGTCAAAGGCGCGGACGGCAATTCCTGCGGCGGCGGCAAATTCGTGCAGCTCGGCCAGCGAGGTGTCCGAGACCAGATGCGAAAACACGGTGCCGTGCGCCGGCCAGACCGGCGGGTCCAGATAGAGCGTCACCGTGTACCGCCGGGCCTGAACTCCTGCAGCAGTTCTTCCATCCGCGCCAAGGGAATGGCTCCGGCGGCAGCCAGCGAGCCGGCCGCGGCGAGGCCACCGGTGAACCCGTAGACCGTCATACCCGCGGCGACCGCCGCGTGCACGCCGGGAACGCTGTCCTCCACGACGACGCAGCGGGCCGGATCCACTCCCATGGACCGTGCGGCATGCACAAACAGATCCGGGAAAGGTTTGCCGCGGGCAACCTCCGACGCACTGAAAATCCGGCCGTCAAACTGGTTGGCCAGTCCCGTGAGACCCAGGGTGAGCCGCATTTTTTCGTGTGAACCGCTGGAGGCAACGCAGAACGGCCGGTTGTGCGCCCGCAGAGCCGCCAGCACCCGTTCGACGCCGGCAACGGGGGTGAGTCTGCTGCTGAAGGCCTGCCGGATTTCCACCGTTGAGCGACGGTCGAATTCCGCTGCCAGCTCCGGCCCCAGGAGCCGCTCCAGCACCAGTTGCCCCGCGGCGGCGGTCCTGCCCATGAAGGTGTCCACCACATCCTGCTCCGAGTGCGGTGCACCCAGCTCGGTGAGTAAACGCGCCTCGATCGCCACGGTCAGCCGCTCGCTGTCCACCAGCACGCCGTCGCAGTCAAAGATGACGAGTCCGCAGGTGTTCATTCCTCCACGCTAGTGGCTGGCGGGCACCTGTTTGCACCCACTGGTCCCATAGACACCCGATTCGTTCTGCACGATCATAGGCAGCAATCACACTCTTAACAACTTGAGCGTAGTACACTCAAGTTGATACTCTGGATATGGTCCGCGCGGCGGGCCGAAATAAGCGCTGTGAAGGGAGTCTTTTCGTGGATACCAAGTTCACCACCAAGAGCCAGGAGGCGCTTTCCGCCGCGGCCATGAATGCCTCGACGGCGGGCAATCCGCAGGTAGAACCCGCCCACCTGCTCAAGGCGCTGATGGATCAGCGCGAAGGTGTGGCCGTCGCTTTACTCAAAGGCGCCGGCGTCGACCCGGATCAGGTGAGCCGCGGTGCCAGCGGAGCCATCCGTTCCCTCCCCGCCTCCTCCGGCACCAGCGTCGCCCAGGCCCAGTTGAGCCGAAATGCCTTGCTTGCCCTGCAGGCCGCCCAAAAGGAGGCGGACCGCTTGGGGGATAGTTATGTTTCCACCGAGCATCTGCTGCTCGGCATCGCCGCCGACGCCGGGGAGGCCGGAAAGGCGCTCCGCGATGCCGGGGCCGGGACCAAGGCGCTGGAGGCCGCGCTTCCGAATGTCCGCGGCAGTGGCA
The DNA here is from genome assembly GCA_038242035.1 of Actinomycetales bacterium. Lineage (GTDB taxonomy): Bacteria > Actinomycetota > Actinomycetes > Actinomycetales > Micrococcaceae > Arthrobacter_M. Next base: position 3,798 of record JBBSSN010000084.1, on the reverse strand, counting down.
AGGTTTCCACGCCGGACCCGGAGAATACCTTCCAGGCGTTGGAAAAGTACGGTGTCGATCTGACCGCAATCGCACGCTCCGGCAAGCTGGACCCGGTGATCGGCAGGGACGCCGAGATCCGCCGGGTGGTCCAGGTTCTGAGCCGACGCACCAAGAACAACCCGGTGCTGATCGGTGAGCCCGGCGTGGGCAAGACGGCCGTCGTCGAGGGTCTGGCCCAGCGGATGGTGGCCGGAGACGTGCCGGAAAGCCTGCGCGGGAAGTCCTTGATCAGCCTGGACCTGGCGGCGATGGTCGCGGGGGCAAAGTACCGCGGGGAATTCGAGGAACGGCTCAAGGCCGTGCTGGAGGAGATCAAGAATTCCGACGGTCAGGTGGTCACCTTCATCGACGAAATCCATACCGTGGTGGGCGCCGGCGCCTCCGAGGGATCCATGGATGCCGGGAACATGCTTAAGCCGATGCTGGCGCGTGGCGAACTGCGGCTGATCGGCGCGACCACGTTGGACGAGTACCGCGAACACGTCGAGAAGGATCCGGCGTTGGAGCGGCGCTTCCAGCAGGTCTACGTTGGTGAGCCCAGCGTGCCGGACACGATCGGCATTCTGCGCGGCTTGAAAGAACGCTACGAGGCCCATCACAAGGTGGCGATCGCCGACTCTGCGCTGGTGGCCGCAGCGACGCTGTCCAATCGGTATATTGCCGGCCGGCAGCTGCCGGATAAGGCGATCGACCTGGTGGATGAGGCCGCGTCCCGGCTGCGGATGGAAATCGACTCCGCGCCCGAGGAGATTGACCAGTTGCGGCGTTCGGTGGACCGGCTGACCATGGAGGAGCTGGCGCTAAGCGGCGAAACCGATCCGGCCTCCCGGGACAGGTTGGACGCGTTGCGCGCGGATATGGCCGATAAGAAGGAAGAATTGAGCGCGCTGAACGCCCGTTGGGACGCGGAGAAAGCGGGGCTGAACCGGGTTGGCGACCTTAAGGCGAAACTGGACGCGTTGCGCTCGGTGGCGGATAAGGCACAGCGCGACGGCGATCTGGAGCAGGCGTCGCGGGTGCTGTACGGCGAAATTCCCGCACTGCAGCGCGAACTTGATGCTGCCACTGCCGAGGAGGAATTTGAGGATAAGTCCCAGCTGATGGTGGCCGAGGAAGTCACCGCCGACGACATTGCCGAGGTGATTTCCGCCTGGACCGGGATCCCCGCCGGCCGGATGCTGCAGGGTGAATCGCAGAAGCTGCTGCAGATGGAGCAGGTGCTCGGAGCGCGGCTGATCGGCCAGTCCAAGGCCGTTGCCGTCGTATCGGATGCCGTGCGCCGGTCCCGGGCGGGAGTCTCGGACCCGGACCGGCCCACCGGCTCGTTCCTGTTCCTGGGCCCCACCGGTGTGGGTAAAACGGAACTTGCCAAGGCACTGGCGGATTTTCTCTTCGACGACGAGCGTGCCATGGTCCGGATCGACATGAGCGAGTACTCGGAAAAGCACTCGGTGGCGCGGCTGGTGGGGGCACCTCCCGGGTATGTGGGGTACGAGGAGGGCGGGCAGCTCACGGAAGCCGTCCGCCGTCGCCCGTATTCCGTGGTGCTGCTGGACGAGGTGGAAAAGGCGCACCCGGAAGTTTTCGACATATTGCTGCAGGTGTTCGACGACGGTCGGCTCACCGATGGTCAGGGGCGCACCGTTGATTTCCGTAATGTCATTCTGGTGCTCACGTCGAACCTGGGCAGTCAGTACCTGGTGGACCAGACACTGGCTCCGGAAGCGAAGCAAACGCTGGTGATGGACGTGGTCAATGCCTCCTTCAAACCGGAGTTCCTGAACCGGCTGGACGACATCGTGATGTTTGACGCATTGAGCGTGGAGGAGCTGTCCAGGATTGTGGACCTGCAGGTTCAGTCGATGGCGGCCCGGCTGCACGAGCGTCGGCTGAGCCTTGAAGTGACGGAGGGCGCGAAGGCGTGGCTGGCGATGACCGGCTATGACCCGGCGTACGGGGCCCGGCCGCTGCGCCGTCTGGTGCAGCGCGAAATTGGCGACCGGCTGGCCCGGGAGATTCTGGCCGGAACGGTAGCCGACGGCGATACGGTGCTGGTGGACACGGCCGCCGACGTCCAGGAGCTGAGCGTGGATGCACCGGCCAACGGGGTAGGAGCGGGCCTTTCGGTCACCCGCAAATAGGCCTTACCGCTCAGCTCAGCAGCGACTCCCGGATGTTATCTCCTGCTTCGTCGACAACGATGCAGTCCACCCGGCGGTCGCCCTTGGCCCAGGTGCTTTCGGACGGATACCCGGATTTCGGTTTGTAGGTGTAGTTATTGGCTGCGCTCGAAAGTTTAACGCTGCTGCAGGTATCGGCGGCCTTGGCCTTGAGCGCGTCCAGCCCCGGGTAGCTGCCGGCTTCCGGATAGCTATAGGTCGCGACGAGCTGAGCTGCATGTGGCGTTGCGCAGTTGACGATGTCTGCGTTCTGGCTGGCATCCTTGAACGCGCGGAAGCAATCTCCCTTGGCCCACTTGATCGGCGGGGCATCGGCAGTGATCAGTCCGTTGCCGCCCGGCGACGCAGTGGAAATGGCGGAAGCCGAAGGCGTCGCACTTGGAGTGGGCTGGGGAGTGACACTTGCAGTGCCCGTCATCGACGCCGAAACGGGGGAGACCGATGGTGTGCCCGCGGCCGCGTCCTTGCCTCCGTTCAGCAGTGTAACGAGCAGCCAGATCAGGCCGATGATCAGCAATACGGCGACGACGGCAGCGCCAATAACGACGAACAACCGGCGGTTGCCGCCGGACGCAGGTTCGCCGGGGCCGCCGGTTCCGGTGGTTCCATCCCCGGATCCGGTGGCAGCGGGTGCTTTGGTGCCGACGGATGCCGCGTCCGGCTTGTCAGCCGGGGGCCCGGGGGTAAACAATGGCGTCTTCGGCTTTTCACGTGCTGCGCCAGCGCCGTCGTCGTGTTTTGCCTCGGCTGTCGGCAGCGAAGGAGCAGGCGGCGCCTTGAATTCGCTGCCGGCGACCATGGTCCCCGTGGCCTGTGCTTCCTCGGCCACCTGTGCGGCCTCGGCCGCCACGTCATTGAGGGATGTGCTTTCGGCAACGTCGTCACTGATCGCTGCCGTCTGAAGCTGCGGCTCTTCCAATTGGAGGTCAGCGCCTTCCGGCACGGTCAGCTGCGGCAACTCCACCTCGCCGCCGTGCTCCCCGTCGTCGTCGTTCCCGGTATTTGCTCCAATGCTGCCCGGACGGGGTTCTTCCTGACCGGCTCCGGTCTGATCCTTATCCCGCTCGTTCATCGAAGAAAACACCTTTCCTGCCGGTCGCCGCGCTCGCCTGGATCTCCCTTGCCCTAAGACTCTACCGAAGTTTCCGGCAGCGGTGCGGAGAATACAGGTCCTCAAATGTGACGTTGACATCCTCCACACGTGTTCCGCACACGGAGAGAGCCGAAAGCATGTAATCTAGAGTTACGACAAATTGACCGAATATTCCGGGGCCTCGCTCTTAGCCGAGCGACCACCTCCGGTCCGAGTGTAAAAAGGGGGTCACGCCATGGGGCGCGGCCGTCAAAAGGCTAAGGCAACCAAGCAGGCTCGGGATATCAAGTATTATTCCCCGAACACTGATTACACGGCACTCCAGCGCGAACTGGGGGCCACCGAGCGGCGTGCCACCTCCAGCCGTTACCCGGAGACCCCCGTAGAGCCGGATTACTCGGCCTACGAGGACAAATATGCGCAGGACGACGATGAGGTAGACAGCCGGCAGATCGGCTAGCTTTGCCGGTTCGAACGGTCGCC
>JBBSSN010000083.1:0-7786 GCA_038242035.1 Actinomycetales bacterium | reverse complement strand
TTTCCCACCCCTTCCAACGACGTTTATCCTCTGATCTATTATATCGCACGACGGGCAAAATTAAAAGTCCATGACCACCTAAGAACCCCGGAAAATCAACGAACCCGCAAAACCGTTGCCCGACCATGACCGGAGTCCTGGTCCTGGAGCGGGTATCGTGCATGATGCCGATGAAGAGGCTGACCATCATCCGGTCAGGTCCCGGTCCGTAGGTTGCGCAGGTCCACAGGCACGTTAACAGGTAACCCGGTGAGGGGAAGCGGTAGTGCATAAATCATATTCTTATATAGTTACGTTGGGGTCGGGAATTCTGCTTGTTTTCGGTTTAGTCGCCGCATTTTCCGGGTTATTCTCATACCTGACAAGGTATGCAAATCTTGACTCTCTTGACGGCGTCATAGATGATGCCGTCTACGAACAGATAACTCAAATGTTCACACAGGAGAAGGTTTTTCTGTTCGGCGGCATCATGCTAGCGATCGTTGGCACCATCGGGATGGCGCTGGGAATGGCCGCTGGATCGAGGGCTTCAAAGGTGCATGACTAGCCCGTTTCCCGGGGCCGTGACCCAACCTATTATCGATGCCCGCAGAGGCGACGGAAGAAAAATCCGCCAAGCCCAAGAACCGGGTGCGCGGGAAACGGCCGATGGCGCTGCACCGATCCGGACCACCGACTCGGTAGAGTCATAGCCATGCGACAAGTCCCCAACGTGACCCTGAACAATGGCGTAAAAATCGGGCAGCTGGGTTACGGCGTCTACAAGGTCCCTGCCGCGGACACCTTTTCCCTCGTCGGCCAGGCGCTGGAGGCCGGCTACCGCAGCATCGATACCGCCGCGCTGTACGCAAATGAAGAGGGCGTGGGCCAGGCGGTCCGGCGGGCAACGGGCGACGGCGGCCCGCTGAGCCGGGAGGACGTCGTCGTCACCACAAAGGTCTGGAATGACAGCCACGGATTCGACCGCACCCTGGCAGCCTTTGATGAATCCCTGCACAAGCTCGGACTCGACTACGTGGATCTGTACCTGATTCACTGGCCTTGCCCGGAGCAGGACCTGTATATCCAGACCTACCGTGCCCTCGAGCAGCTTTACCACGACGGCCGCGTCCGGGCCATCGGCGTCTGCAATTTTGAACCGGAACATCTGCGCAGGCTGCTGGACGCCACCGATGTGGTGCCCGCCGTCAACCAAGTGGAGCTGCATCCCTGGCTGCAGCAGAACGAGGTACGGGCCATCAATCGCGAGGCCGGCATTCTGACCGAGGCGTGGAGTCCGCTGGCCCGCGGCCAGTTGCTGGCTGACCCGGTGCTGGTGAGGATCGCTGCCGGGCTGGGACGCAGCGTAGCCCAGGTGGTTTTGCGCTGGCACATCCAGCTCGGCAATATCGTCATTCCGAAGGCCAGTTCGCCGGCCCGGATCCGGGAGAACCGGGACATTTTTGATTTCCAGCTCGACGACGGCGACATGGCCGCCATTGCGGCTCTTGACCGTGGCCATCGCTCCGGGTCTGAGCCGGGCCGGGTTAATTAGCCAGGTCAATTGACCAGCTCAATTGACCACACCGGAGGCTCCCCCACACGCTCCCCCCACTCACCCCGATCTGAAACGGACGGCTTCTCGTTGACGGACATTACGGTAGACCTCGACGCCCGGCGCAGCCGGCACACTGTGACCATCCGCGGCGCACGGACCGACTACTGGCAGTACTCCGCGGCACCGATGGACACGCTGATTGCCCCCGCGCAGCCGCCGCGGACGTTATTGGTGGTGCATGGGTTCCGCGGCGACCATCACGGCCTGGAACGGGTGGTTGAACAGCTGCCGGGATTGCGGGTCATCATGCCGGATCTCCCCGGCTTCGGCACCTCGGCTGCGCTCATCGATGCACCCCATGACGTGCCATCCTACGGTCGGTTCCTCGCTGACTTTATGGAGGCCCTGGACCTGGGCCCCAGCACCGTTCTGCTCGGACATTCCTTCGGCTCAATTGTCGCCAGCCACTTCGTGGCAGAGCACCCGGGGAAAGTCGGCGAGCTGATACTGATCAACCCGATTGCCGCGCCCGCTCTGGAGGGGCCCAAAGGCATCCTCTCCAATCTGGCCGAGTTCTACTATCTGGCCTCCGCCCGGCTCCCGGCCCGGGCGGGCAATGCACTGCTGCGCAGCAAAACCATCGTGCACCTCATGAGCGTCACGATGGCCAAAACCAAGGACAAGGCGCTGCTGCGCTTCATTCACCAGCAGCACCACGCCTACTTCTCGCTCTTCGCCGACCGTGACATGCTGCTGCAATCATTTCGCGCCTCGGTCGGAGGGACCGTCCGACAGGTGGCTTCGCAGCTGACCCTGCCGGTCTTGCTGATCGCCGGAGCCGACGACGAAATCGCCACCCTGCCCACGCAGTACAAACTGCTGGAGCTCCTGCCGGACGCCAAGCTGGTGGTGATTCCCGCCGTCGGCCATCTGATCCATTATGAGACCCCTGTTCCAGCGGCCGACGCCATTGCGGCTTTCCTGGCCCAGCAGCCGGAATCCTCCGATGCTCAACCGGGTCAGAGCACATGAGGGCGGATAACGAAGCGCAGGCTCGAAAGCTGAAGATCGTCATCGACGCGCGGTTTACCCGGCTGGACCATCACGACGGCATCAGCCGCTACGGCGCCTCCCTGATTGCCGCCGTCGCACCTCTGGCGGACGTGACCATGCTGATCAGCGATAACCGGCAGCTGGCGCTGCTCCCCGACGTGCCGTACGCGAAAATCAGCAGCCCGCTCTCGCCGCGCGAACTTTTTGTGGCACGGGCAGTGAACAGGCTTAGCCCCGACGTGGTCTTCTGCCCGATGCAGACCATGGGCAGCTGGGGGCGCAAATATCCCCTGGTACTCACGCTGCACGACCTGATTTATTATGAGCATCCAGCGCCGCCGGGCTTTCTGCCCGCACCGGTGCGCCTGCTCTGGCGGCTGTACCACAAGGCGTACTGGCCCCAGCGGCTGCTGCTCAATCGCGCCGATGTGGTGGCGACCATCAGCCGGACCACCGAGGCGCTGATGCACAAGCACCGCTTGACCCGGCGGCCAGTGCGGATTGTCGGGAACGCGCCGCAGGATCAAAGGACCCCGCGCAGCCCTACTGTGCCGCCGGAAAAATCACTGATCTACATGGGCTCCTTCATGCCCTACAAGAACGTGCAAACACTGATCCGCGGGATGGCCGGATTGAACGGCTTTTCCCTCCATCTACTCAGCCGGATCACTGACCAGCGGCGGGCCGAGCTGGAGGCGCTGGTGCCCTCAGGCGGGCGGGTCATTTTCCATAATGGCGTGAGCGACGCCGAATACGACGAGCTGCTGCTGCGCGGGACCGCGCTGGTGACGCTGTCCAAGGCAGAAGGCTACGGACTGCCGCTGGTGGAGGCCATGTCGCTGGGGACACCGGTGGTGGCCAGCGACACGCCGATCTTCCGGGAGGTGGGCGGCGACGCCGCCGGCTACGTTCCGGCCGACTCGGCCGCCGGCTTTGCCGCCGCCGTCCTTGCGCTCGCCGATCCTGAAATCTGGAGCAAACGGTCCACCGAGTCCGTGCGGCAGGCTTCCAAATTCAGCTGGGGCGCCTCGGCGCGGGAGCTGCTGAATATTGCCCAGGAACTTAGCTCCCGGGGGCCGCGGGTTTAGTTGGCAGCGTAGCTACAAAACGTCCAAACCGTCGCATCTGACCTGCACGGGTGTGCCGCTGCGTTTTGCCGCGTTCGCCGCCTTCAGTGCCCGCAGCGAGGCGGTGATCCGCGGGGCCAGCGCGTAGGAAAAGAAGAGCAGTGTCCGGTATTCGGCCGCTTCATCGCCGTCCTGTCCACTACCTGCTCGTGGTACCTGCAGACCGGGCGCCACCGGCGCGGGCCCAATCACCCGCACCTCGGCGGACACATCCAGCTGGCCGACGAACGCTTCCACGGCAGCCTCCGGCCCGGTGATCGAGGCGATACGAGTGGCGGGCGGAAGCCCCAATTCGTGACGAAGAGTCAGCTCGCGCTCAGCGTAGCCGGCGGGGTCCCAACGAACCAGCGCACCGACGACTTGAGCGTCGTCCGCTGTCACCACCACCACTCCACCCTCCTTCGCGGGTCGAACCAGCGCACTTGCGTTGAACCACCGGCGCAGGGCGTCCTCGCCGGCCCGCAGGGATTCGCGTCGCAGCAGGCTGTCGCCGTCGAGCAGCAGAGCCGCGGCGTACCCGGCCGGTGCCAGCGGCTCGGCGCCCACCGTCGCCACCACCAGCGCGGGCCTGTCCGGAATCTGGGCCTTTACATGATCCCCCGCAGAGGAAAGCACCGTAACCCCCGGAAAAGCCCTGCCCAGCTCCTCGGCGGTCCGCCCGGCCCCGACCACGATTCGACGCAGTTCGCGTGAGCCGCAGGTGGGACAGCTGTGGTCATTCCCCGGGGCAGCGCACCAACGGCACTGCAGGACGGCACCCTGGCCGGCCCGCGCCGGGAGTTCCATCAGCGGGCCGCCGCAGGTCAGGCAGCGCGCCGATTCCCGGCAACGCTGACAGGCCAGGCTCGGCGCATACCCGGAGCGTGCCACTTGAACCAGGACCGGCCCCCGTTTGAGCGCTTCCTTCGCAGCCTGCCACGCCCGCTGCGGCAGTCGCGCGACGGTAGCCAGCGGATCGCGTTCCTGCTCAAAACTGTCAGCCGTGCTAATGATCCGCGGTGTTACACCCCGCGCGAGGGTACGCTCCGGATAGATCGGCTGAGCCCACCCGCTGTTGAGCAGCCGCTGGGCTTCAGTGCTCCGGGTGTGGCCGGCGAGCAGCAGCGCCGCATTGTCCTGACCGGCACGCAGCAGCAGCACGTCGCGGGCATGCTGGTATGGCGCCCGCCGCTCGACATGCAGGTCATCGCCGTCGTCCCAGCAGCAAAAGAGCCCGGGGTTGACGACGGGGGCAAATGCCGCGGATCTGGTGCCGAGCACCACGGTCACCTCACCGCTGAGGACGCGCAGAAAATTCCTGTAGCGCAGGTTAGGCCCGTCTTCCGCCGTCAGCCGGACGAAGGCATCTGCCGGCAGCACGGCAGCGACGGCCTGCTCGAGCAGTTGCAGGTCCCGCTGATCGGGCACGACGGCGACCGCGCCCCTTCCTGACGCCTGGCAGGTGGCGATGGCGTGGGCCAATTGGTGGTGCCAGGAGCTTTTGCCGAAACCCTGCAGCGCGGACAGGACTCCCCTCGGGTTACCGCCGGCAGCGAGATGGCTTAGAAAGGCTCCGGCGTTGCGGTATCCGTGGAAGAACGACGGCGGCTGCGGGTTCAGGGCAGGAGCCGGCGCCCCGGTATTGGGCCCGGCAGACCCGGCAGACCGACCAGTTTCCTCCGCCGGAAGCGCTCCCGGCGCAATCGCCGGTTCGGCCCGCTCCTTTGCTGCCTCGTATTGCTTATCCGTGTATTGCTTATCCGCGTATTGCTTATCGAGGCTTGCCACCCGCGGGGGGATGGCCACGCGGAGCACGTCGCTGACGGTCCCCGCATAGCGTGCGGCCACCGCTTCGGCCAGCATGAGCACAGATGGCGTCAGCACCGGTAGGGCACTGAGTACCTTGGTCAGGGGCGTTAAACGGCTGCTTTCCGAGGTCTCTGCACGGACCGTGAGGAATCCGTGCAGATTCTGGCCCGCAAATCTGACCCTGACCCGCACTCCGGGCTGCGCCTGCCCGTCGAGCTCGGCAGGGACGCTGTAGTCAAAGAGCCGGTCCAAATGCGGCAGCGACGACTCGATCAGCACCCGCGCCACGGGCAAGTCCTTGGCCAGCACCACCGCGCTGTAAGGGTCAGGTTTGAGCTGTTGCGCCACAAATCCCTGCAGCAGTGAAGGCTGAACAACGGAGCCGCCATCGGCCGGCATGATCAGCTCCTTCACTACTGCGATTCACGTGACTGCGGTTCACGTGACTGCTGTGCTTGACTACTGTGCTTGACTGCTGCGTTTCACACCTGTGCGTCACCGCACCGCCAGTCACCACCAGCTAACCACGGCCCGCAGACATCGGTACCGGACGCCCGAACTAGGCGTTAAAGAAGGCCTTCAGCGCGTCCACCCGGTCGAGGTTTTCCCAGGTGAAGTCAGGGTCATCACGGCCAAAGTGCCCGTGCGCTGCGGTTTTGGCATAGATCGGCCGCTTGAGCTGCAGGTCATTGATGATCGCCTGCGGACGGAGGTCAAAGATCTCGTCGATGGCATCACTGATCCGGTCGGGGTCCACCGTTTCCGTGCCAAAAGTCTCCACATATGTTCCCACCGGCCGTGCCTGCCCGATCGCGTAGGCAATCTGGATTTCCGCCCGGCTCGCCAGTCCGGCGGCCACCACGTTCTTGGCCACCCAGCGCATGGCGTAGGCCGCGGACCGGTCCACCTTGGACGGGTCCTTGCCGGAAAATGCCCCGCCGCCATGCCGTGCCATACCCCCGTAGGTATCCACGATGATTTTGCGTCCGGTCAGTCCGGCATCCCCGACAGGTCCGCCGACCACGAAAGGCCCTGCCGGGTTCAGGATGTTCTTGACGTGCGAAATGTCCAAGTTGGACTTCGCCAGCACGGGATCGATAACGTACCGCGCCAGGTCCTCGCGCAGCTGCTCCAACGACGCCGTCTGCGCATGCTGGCTGGAAATGACAACGGTCTGCACGGAAACGGGTTTGTCGCCGTCGTATCCTACGGTCACCTGGGTCTTACCGTCCGGACGAAGATAGGACAGCAGCCCCGACTTTCGGACCTCCGCCAACCGTTCGGACAGCCGGTGCGCCAAGTAGATCGGCGTCGGCATGAACTGGGCGGTTTCATCGCTGGCATAGCCAAACATAATGCCCTGGTCGCCGGCCCCCTGCTGGTCGTACTCATCCACCGCTGTCCCGTCGCGGACTTCCAAAGCGTTGAAAACACCGTCGTAAATGTCCGGGGACTGCTGGCCGATCGAGACAGAAACGCCGCAACGTGCACCGTCAAAGCCGTTGGCCGAGGAGTCGTAACCAATGTTCAAAATGGTCTGGCGGACGAGATGCGGGATCTCCACGTAGGCCTCGGTGGTGACTTCACCCGCCACATGGACAAGGCCCGTCGTAGCCATTGTTTCAACCGCTACCCGGGAATTGGGGTCCTTCGCGAGCAACGCGTCCAGGATCGAGTCGCTGATCTGGTCGCAGATTTTGTCCGGGTGACCTTCGGTCACGGATTCGGAGGTAAACAGGCGCATACGGCCTTTAGCTGAAGTCACTTATCCACTCTACTTCCTTCAGTGGCGCCGTCCGGGGCGCGGGTCATGGATGGTCACAGCCGAGCAACCGACGGCGGGAGACCGGGCCTGGAGCGGCAAACCTGGGCCGACGGCGGCACGCCGGTGCCGACGTCGGCAAGCCGGTGCCGTCGTCGGCAAGCCGGTGCCGACGGCGGCAAGTGTTAGGTGGCGGTCAGCTGGTCACTGATCAGGCCGATGACGGCCTCCGCGACGTCAGTTTTGCTGCCCGCCGCCGTGATCGGCTCAGCACCGCAGCGATCGAGGATGACCACCTCGGTTTGCTCCAGGCCGAAGACCTTGTCGACGCCGACCTGGTTGACGACCAGCAGGTCGCACCCCTTGCGTTGCAGTTTTGCCCGCGCATACTCCAGGACGTCGCACTGTTCGTCCCCGGTCTCGGCGGCGAAGCCCACGAGAATCTGCCGGCGCCCGGTGCGCGCACGGTCGCGGACCAGTTCGAGAAGGACATCCGGGTTCCGGACCAGTGTTATGACC
>JBBSSN010000082.1:0-7811 GCA_038242035.1 Actinomycetales bacterium | reverse complement strand
CGTGTTCACCGCGGTACTGATCCTGACCTTGTTGGAAGGAACGGGCCCGCTCCAGTCCATGCTTAATTTTCCCGCGCTGACGTGGGTGGGTCAGCGTTCCTACGGAATCTATCTGTGGCACTGGCCTGCCCTGGTCATCTCCGACGCCGTGGCCCCGCAGGCCATCGGCACACCGGTGTGGTGGATCACCCGGATCATTGCGCTGGCACTGACCGTGCTGGTCTCCGCGCTCTCCTTCCGGTACCTGGAGCAGCCCGTGCGCAGGAAGGGTTTCCGCGCAACGTGGGCGGCTGCGTCCGGAGCGGTGGCCAGGGGTGGAATGAAATTCAACGGCGCGAAGCTGGCCGCGGGGCTGGGAGCCACGCTGGCACTGCTGGCCATCGCGGGAATCCTCACCGCCCCGGCAAAATCACAGGTGCAGACCGCACTGGAACGCAACCAGTCGATCGTCTCGGCTGCTACGCCGGAAGTAGTGGTGCCCTCGGCCGCTGCTTCACCGACAGCGGATAAACCGTCGGCAAAACCGTCGGACGAACCGTCGGCACCAGCGTCGGCACCAGCGTCGGCACCGGTGCCGAGCGCCGGCAACGCTCCGGCGCCGGCAACCCCGTCCGGCACCCCGATGGCCTACCCCAACGGCGATGAGGTCATCGCCATCGGGGATTCGCTGGTGGTGACCAGCGCGGACGGACTCCGTGACAGGTTCCCCGGCATGGCGTTCGACGCGGTCTCCAACCGGCAGTGGCCCGACGGCGTCGCAGCTATTGGTGCCAGGCTCGCCGACGGCAGTATGCGCCGTGCGGTTATCGTGCACTTCGGCACGAACGCAGGCGTTGACCAGCCGATGGTCTCCAAGGCGTTGGACTTACTCGGCCCGGACCGCATGGTCGTCCTCGTAAATCTCTACGGCGCCAGCTCGTGGGTCCCGAGCGCAAACGACGCCCTCACCAACGCCGTGAAGGGGCGCCCAAACGTCATCATTGCCGACTGGAACAAGGCGATCAGCCAGCGGCCCGATCTGCTCCAGCCGGATCAGATTCATCCCGGGATTTTCGGCGCTCACCTCTACGCGGACACGATCAAGAAAGCCTTCCATGACCTCGCGGTGCGTACCGGCGGAACCGTACCCGCGGACTATACGATCGTCGACGACTACTAAAGACACCGGCTGCCGGGCGCGCCGGAATCAGACGGAACGATCGACAACGGCCCGGGCGAACCCGCTCAGTGCCGCCTTCACCACGCCGTCCGGAATCGGCGCCAGCGCGTCCACGGCCTCCTCCGCCCACTGCCGGGCAATCGCCCAGGATTCGGCGGTCACGGCATGGGCCTGCAAGGCCGCCACAGCCCGGGCCAGAGCATCGTCGCTGGTCAAATCACCCTCCACGAGCGCAAGCACCTCAGCGGCAGACGGATCGGTCGCGGCAGCCTTCCGCAGCAGCAAAACCGGCAGGGTCGCCACGCCCTCGCGCAGATCCGTCCCCGGCGACTTCCCCGACACCTGCTTCAACCCGGTGACGTCAATGACGTCGTCGGCCAGCTGGAAGGCAACGCCGACCTTCTCGCCGTATTCCACCAGTACCCGCTGGATCGGCTCCTGGACACCGGCAAAAATCGCACCCAGCTGCCCGGATGCTGCCACCAGGGACCCGGTCTTGTCCGCGATCACGGACAGATAATGTTCCACCGGATCCTGGTCCGGACGCGGGCCAACCGTTTCGTGCAACTGCCCCAGGCAGAGACGTTCGAAGGTCCGCGCCTGAATCCCCAGTGCCTGGGCGCCCAGCTCAGAAACCAGAATGGAGGCGCGGGCAAAAATCAGGTCCCCGGTCAAAATAGCAACCGTGTTCCCCCACACCTCGTGCGCTGTCGGCGCGCCCCGGCGGTACGGCGCGGAGTCCATGACGTCGTCATGATAGAGCGTGGCCAAGTGGGTGAGCTCGACGACGACGGCGGCCTGGATCACTTCCGGGCGGCTGCCGTCCCCTAACTGGGATGCCAGCAGCGTCAACAACGGACGGATGCGCTTGCCGCCGGCCTCCATCAGGTGCCTGCTGGTGGCGTCGGCCAGCGGATCCGAGTTGGCAATGGCAATGCGCAGCTGTTTCTCCACCCTCGCCAGGGACATCGAGATGGCCGGGCCAAGGTCGGGATCGGCAGCAATGGAGGCAAACCCTTTGGGCAGCTGCAGGCCCGTGGCAATGGCCATCGTGGTCGGATCCGGTTCAGCGGATTCGGGACGGCCATGGCCGGCGTGGGTCCAGCCGGAGTCTGCGGAAGTAGTCACTGCTTAACACTAGCTTTCGTAAGGGGGCGAATCTGCCGTCCCGTTGACAGCGGGCACGGCATACCCAACGGTCAGGCGAGCTGATTGTCCGTGGCCGGGACCAGCTTTTCGAGCAGATGAATCACTCTATCCTCAAAGCTCTTGCCGCCGCTGTCCGTCAGATTGGCCAGCATCCGCACCACAAAGCGCATCAGCACGGGGATGGGCATCCCGGTCCGCAACGCCAGCTTCATCACCTTGGGCCTGCCGATCAGCGTTGCAAACATCCGGCCGAGAGTGAAGTGGCTGCCCCATTGCTGACGTACATACCCGCTGTAGCCGGACAGCACATGGTCCCGGGCCAGCAGCGAGTTGGCGCGGCCAGCGGTTTCAATGACCTCCGCCGCGTAGCGCGCGGATTCCATCGCGTAGGAGATACCTTCGCCATTGAAGGGACTCACCATGCCACCGGCATCGCCGAGCAGTAACAGCCCCGGCGAATAATGCGGGGTGCGGTTGAACCCCATCGGCAGGGCCGCACCCCGGATTTCACCCACCTGGTTGTCCGGGTTGAAGCCCCACTGCGCCGGCATGGCGGCCGTCCAGTCCCGCAGCACCTGCTTGTAATCCAGCTTGCCGAATTCCCGGGACGAATTCAGGATTCCCAGGCCAACATTGGAGGTGCCGTCGCCCACGCCGAAGACCCAGCCGTAGCCGGGCAGCGGATTCCCGGCCTTGTCCGGCAGCTCCAGCCAGCCCTCCATCCAGTCATCGTCCGTCCGCGGGCTGGTGAAATAGGTCCGCACGGCCACGCCCAGCGGCCGGTCATCACGCTTGTGCAGTCCCAGCGAAACGGCCGTCCGGGTGGAATTCCCGTCCGCCGCCAGCACCACATCGGCCGCAAAATCCTCGGTAGCCCCGGTTTTGCGCCCCGCACCGTCAAGCAGCGCCGCCGTGACGCCGATAACGCGGCCGCCGGCGTCCCTGCGCGCGGTGGTGACGCTGTGGCGTTCAAGGACGACGGCGCCCGCGGCCTGCGCGTGCCGGGCCAGCGACTCGTCAAAACCGAGCCGTGTCCGGATCAAGCCGTACTGCGGGAAATCGCTGAGTTCGGGCCATGGAACCTCGACAGTCCGTCCGCCCGCGATCAGCCGCAGGCCCTTGTTCCGCCGCCAGCCCTCCGCCTCGCTGTGCGGCAAGTCCAGCAGCTGGATCTCGCGCACGGCCCGGGGTGTGAGCCCATCGCCGCAGACCTTCTCCCGCGGAAAGGCGGTCTTTTCCAGCACCGTGACCGCAATGCCGGCCCGGGCCAGATAATAAGCGGCGGTGGACCCGGCCGGGCCTGCACCGACAATCAGGACCCTCACTTAACGGCTGGTCCGGTACCGGACGGCTTGGCACTGCCGGACGGCTTGGCACTGCCGGACGTCCCTGCAGCTCCGGATGCGTTGGCGCGGTGCGTCTTTGCCACCGGGCCCACGCCGCCGCGCTCCTGACGTCCGGGTTTAACCGCGCGGTGCACGGCCACAATGCCGCCGCTGAGGTTGCGGTAGGCCACATCCTGCCAGCCAACGTCCCGCAGCCACTGTGCGAGGTGATCCTGATCCGGCCAGGCCCGGATGGACTCCGCGAGATAAACGTAGGCCACCGGGTTGGAGGAAACCTTGGTGGCGATGGCCGGCAGCGCGCGCATCAGGTACTCGGTGTACATGGTCCGCCAGAGCGCCACCGTCGGCGAGGAAAATTCCGCAATAACGAGTCTGCCGCCGGGCTTGGTGACCCGGAGCATTTCCGCCAGCGCCTGGTGCGGCGCGCTGACGTTGCGCAGCCCGAAGGAAATCGTGGTGGCATCGAAGGAATTGTCCGCGAACGGAAGGTTGGTGGCGTCCCCCGCGATGAAGTCGATATCCGGGCGACGGCGCTTGCCTACTTTAAGCATGCCCACCGAGAAGTCGCAGGCCACCACGGTGATCCCGGCGTCGGCGTACGGCTCGCTGGAGGTGCCGGTTCCCGCGGCTACATCCAGCACCCGCTGACCTGGTTTGGCATCGACGGCATCCACCACGATTCGCCGCCACCGGCGGGTCTGCCCCATCGACAGCACGTCGTTAACGACGTCGTACTTGGGCGCAACGTCGTCAAACATTGCGGCAACTTCTTCCGGACGCTTCTCCAACGATGCACGGTTCACACCATCATTGTCTCAAAGATCACCCCCGCACGGGTATTTTGCGCCCGTGCTGCCACCGGGCTACTGCGGAGTAATGTTAAAAGATCATGACTGCGTCCCTGACAGCCCTCACCGTGCCGCTCGATCTGTCCTTTTTCACCATCCCCCAGCACCTGACGCAAAAGGGGAATCACTACGGGCTTCGCGACCTGCTGCGCATCGACGGCGCGTTGTGCTGGATCCGCCGCGGCGAGGGCCTGGTGGCCTTCGGAGAGTTGACGCGCTTTAGCGGAACCGGGCCGGAGCGTTTTGCCGATGCAGAGCAATGGTGGAAAGAGCTGTTGTCCAGCTCACACGCCCAGGATTCGGTCCGACTTCCCGGTACCGGTCCGGTGGCCTTCGGCTCCTTCGCCTTCTCAAAAACGTCGTCCTTTGAGTCCCGGTTGATTGTCCCGGCCCTGCTGGTCGGCTTCCGCGCCGGGCTGGTCTGGCTGACGCAGATGACGCTCGACGGCGGCCCGCTCACCGCCGCCGGTGCGCATGCCGCGCTTGCCCTGCTGATGGACAGCGCCGCCCTGCCGCAGCCGGGTAGTTTCGAGCCGTTGAGCCCCGAGCCGTTGAGCCCTGGAGAGGCGAATACCGAGCCGCCGGAAGCAACGGTCTCCAGCGGAGCCCTCAGCGAGCAGGATTGGATGGCCGCCGTCGCAGCCGGAGTCAGCGCCATCGAATCCGGAGCGCTGGAAAAAGTGGTGCTGGCACGGGACATCGTCGCCACCTTCGAAGAGCCCGTCTCCCGCCCCGCCATTTTGCAGGCGCTGACGGAGCGCTACAGCGAATGCTGGACGTACGGGGTGGAGGGACTGGTCGGAGCCACCCCGGAAATCCTCATCAAGGTAGAAGGAAGCACCGCTCAGGCCAGGGTACTGGCGGGCACGCTGGATCGCGAGGACGCGCCGGAGGATGCCGCCGGGTTTGCCCGCGAGGTGCTGGCCGGATCGGTGAAGCAGCGGCAGGAACACGATTTCGCCGTCCGGTCGCTGACCCGCCAACTGGCCCCTTTCGCCGTCGACCTCTTCTTCCCGCCGGAGCCCTTCATCCTGGAGCTGCCCAACGTCTGGCATCTGGCCTCCGACGTCAATGCGGAACTGGCGGACGTGGATGGACATTTCCCCACCTCGCTGGCGCTGGTGGAGGCACTGCATCCGACGGCGGCCGTATGCGGCACGCCGCGCAGTGAGGCGGGGGCGCTGATCCGCGAGCTGGAGGGGCTGGACCGCGGTCCCTACGCCGGACCGGTCGGCTGGCTTGACGGTTCCGGCAACGGCGAGTGGGGCATTGCCCTACGCGGCGCAGTGCTGGAAAACCCGACGACGGCGCGGCTGTACGCCGGTTGCGGCATCGTGGCCGCGTCGGATCCGGAAGCCGAACTCGCCGAGACCTGGGCTAAATTCCGTCCGATGCTGCAGGCCCTGGGCCTGCGCGCCTGACTGCCACGTTTCCGGCGCTGAATCCGGGATCCCGGATGTCGGGCGCTCATTCATTTGCTTTTAACCCACTAAAGTTGTCTGATAGTGAAACGTTGTTTACTGTGATGCACATCTCATTCGGCTATACACTATAAGACGGATAACTCCTTCCAGCCTCAGAAACAAAGGGTAAATCGATGCCGTTCTCCCCCAAGCTGTCCGCTAAAATCCTCACGGTTGCCGCCGTGGCAGCTCTAGCGCTCACCGGCTGCACCACCGCCTCGCAGACCAGTGCCGGCGCTCCCGCCAACTCCTCCGGCGCTGCGAGCTTTGACCCCTCCGCCGTTAAGAAGGACGACGCCCTCGCAGCGGCCGTTCCCGCCGCTATCAAGAGCAAGGGCACGCTCACCGTTGGTTCAGATACCTCCTATGCTCCCGCGGAGTTCCTGGGCGGCTCGGACGGGCAGACACCGCAGGGCTACGACGTCGACCTCGCCAAGGCAATCGGGGCGACCCTTGGGATGCCGGTGAAGGTGCAGACGGCGGAGTTCACCAGCATCCTGCCGGCGCTCGGCGCCAAGTACGACCTGGGCATGTCCTCCTTCACGATCACTCCCGAACGCTCACAGGCGGTGAATTTTGTCAGCTACTTCAACGCCGGAGTGCTGTGGGCCGTCCAAAAGGGCAACCCCAAGCACATCTCCCTCGATGACATCTGCGGCAAGACCGTCGGAGTCCAGACCGGAACGGTGGAGGAGGACCCGGACGTTTCGGGACGTTCCAAGAAGTGCACCGATGAGGGCAAGCCGGCGATCAACATCGTCACCCTGAAAAACCAGACCGATGTCACCACCCGCCTGGTTAACGGCAGCATCGATGTCATGTCCGCCGATTCCCCCATCATCGGCTACGCACTCTCGCAGACCGGCGACAAGCTGGAGACACTCGGGGACGTCTACGATGCAGCCCCGCAGGGAATCGCCATTGCCAAATCGGATACTGCCTTCGCGGACTTGATCGGCAAGGTCATGAACAAGCTCATCGACGATGGCGACTACAAGAAGATTCTGGACGGTTGGAACAATGGCAAGGGCGCACTGACCAAGGCCGAGGTTAATCCGACGGTGGGCAGTTGAGCCACTCCGCACCCAGCAGCACCGGCACGAGGAAAAACGGCATGACCGGATTACCGAACGACCGCACCGACGGTCCGGACCTGATCAAAGCCGTCCCGGTGCGGCATCCCGGCCGGTGGGTCGGCGTCGTCATCATCGCGCTTTTCGTGTTCCTGCTGGTGCAGTCGCTGGTGATCAACCAGAACTTCCACTGGGACACGGTGGGAACGTACCTGATGGATGTGCTGGTCATCCAGGGCATCGGCTGGACTCTGCTGTTGACGGTGGTGTCCATGGTGCTGGCCATTGTGCTGGCCATCAGCCTGGCGTTCATGCGTCAGTCGGACAACCCGCTGTTCCGATATATCAGCTGGGTCTGGGTCTGGTTCTTCCGTGGTACTCCTGTCTACACGCAGCTGGTTTTCTGGGGCTTCATCGCAGTGCTGTATCCAAAGATTGCCGCCGGTGTTCCATGGGGACCGGAGCTTTTCAGTTTCAACACCCAGGACCTCATCCGGCCTTTCCTTGCCGCTGTACTGGGCCTGGGGCTCAATGAATCCGCCTACCTGGCGGAAATCTTCCGGGCCGGTTTGAAGTCGGTGGATGCAGGGCAGATGGAGGCGGCCGAGGCGCTGGGGATGCGCAGATCCAAGATCATGTGGCGGATCATATTGCCGCAGGCTATGCGCGTGATCGTCCCACCCACCGGCAACGAGACCATCGGCATGCTCAAGACCACGTCGCTGGTGCTCGCGGTGCCTTTTACTCTTGACCTGACCTTCGTGACCAGTGCT